>JBGTMM010000515.1:0-3474 GCA_041743635.1 Bythopirellula sp. | reverse complement strand
ATCATGCCCTGGATCAAAAATTGCTTATCGGCGGCATCCTCGCCAAAATAAACCGCTTCGATGATGTCGCCCGGCTGGAAGTCGCCGCGAATTACTTCGACGATCTTAAATTTGGCTCCTTTATAGGGGCCGGATTCATCCTCCTCGAACGGATCCTCTGGCTTAACAGGCTTAACGGGTTCCACCAACCCGGCAATGACCGCGGCATCGGCCCCCCCAAGCTCTTCGCTCAAAGTCTGCTGCGTGATATCGCAGAACGGGCAGGCCCTAGCGTTTTGCGAAGCGCTAAACGCCAACAAACACGCCAGCGCGATGAGGGAAGCGTTACCCAACAATGATTTGAAATTTCGCTTGCCCATGACTCTTGCCACCTCAGAAATTTGTAAGCTTTATTGTACCGCTCGGAGCGGTTAGCGAACACCGACGCGCGATTACCGGCCACCACCCAGGATGCGGCCCACGTCGGTGCGATAGGCCGTCAGGGCCGGCAAAAACCCGACCAACGACGCGAACCCCACCAAGCCGGGAATTAGCAAACTTTCCTGCCAATTGAAGTTCCAAAACCGCAGGGAGATACCCGTATGGGCCTCGACAAGCGGTCCGGCCAAGCCCAACACCGCGTGCCCCAGGAACACACCGGCGAGTCCTCCCAAGAGCGACAGCAAGATCGACTCGACCAAAATAATGCCCATCACCGCCGAGCGGCTCGCCCCCAGGGCCCGCATCACGGCGATGTCATGCGAGCGCTCGCTCATCGAATTATAGATGCTCACCAAAATGCTGATCCCCGCCACGATGATAATCAACACCGTCAGCACAAACAGCACAATTTGCACCGGGCCGATAATGTTTTCCAACAGTCGGCTGACGACGCCGCCGGGCGACACCGCCTGAGCCACGCGGTCTTTCCCCTTGTTGATCTTGGAATCCAAAATCATCGGGCCGAAGGAATCTTTGCAGACGACCAAGATCGAAGTCACTTCGCGCTGCGCTTCGGGAAGCGGCTCCATGCCGTAGTTCGGGTCGTTCGGATCAATCGTCGCGGCATGGGACTCGTCCTTGCGAAGCTTGTCGATGGAAACATGCGTATGCTCACCGTCTTCGGATGTGAGCGCGTGACCTTCGAGCAAGTAAAACCCTTCGACGTTGATGAACATCGCTCGGTCGTTGGCCGTGCCCGTGGGAGCCAGAATCCCGACTACAGTGAACCCGGTGTGCTTGTCTCCCTCGGCGCTCATGCCATGGGTAGGCTGAAACTTGTCACCAACTTTGAGGCCCGTCTTGCGGGCGGTCACCGAGCCGATCACCCCCTCGAAGAAATGGTCGCTTTGAAAATTGCGTCCTGCTTGGAAGCTGTATTTCTTGTCGCTGCCGTCCTCGTTCGCCCCGTAAGCAATCTTGTCGAACAACTCGGGCGTGGTGGCCACGACGCGAAACTGCTGATCGCCGGCGACGTAGCTATCGCCCAAACAATACGGCACGGCCACCGCCGTGTAGGGGGCAAATTCTCCCTCGGTGAACTTTTCGTAATAGCTGTAGGGAATCGGATAGAGCGGCCGGCCGAGGTGAAACACGGTCGTCATCACCAATTGCAGATCGCCCCCCTTGCTGCCGCCGACGATGAGGTGATAGCCCTGGGCATCGTTGGAAAATTGCTCGACCGTGACGTCATGGATCACGATCACCAGAATCATCAGCGCCACGCCGAGCGCCATCGACAGCCCGGTGAGCGACGATGCCAGGGCTCGCTGCTTGATATTACGCCAGGCGATTTTCCAAAAGCTCATGGGGAAGTAGGGGGCTGGGAGTTGGGGACTGGGATTCTACTTATCCCCCTCCCAGTACTCTGGGAGGCCATAATTCTGAAACACAGTGGGGAGGGTCTTCAGGAACTGCTTACCAATCCCAACGCCCGATTCACGTTCTCCAAATACTCAATGCGCGTAAATTGGTCCGCCACTTCGGAGCTATGCGTCACTAGCAGCAACGCAATCTTTTCGCGGTCGCAGGCCTCGCGCAACAGGTCAATCACTTGCTGCTGATGGGCCGGATCGACGTTGGCGGTCGGTTCATCCGCCAGCAACAACGCCGGCTTGTTGGCCAGTGCCCTTGCCACCGCCACGCGCTGTTGTTCGCCCACCGACAGCGTGGCGGGTTTATGATCCAGCCGATGCCCCAGGCCCACGTCCCGCAGCAATTTTTCCGCGCGGGCCGCGTCGGGCTTTTGCCCCGTGAACGACATTCCCAAGAGCACATTCTCCTCGGCGGTAAACGCCGGCAGCAGATTAAACGTTTGAAAAACGAAACCAATATAGCGCGCGCGGAACCGATCCCGCGAAACTTCCGGCAGTTTCACGATGTCGGTGTTATTGATCTTAATGCTCCCCGAGTCGACGGTGGTCATCCCGGCGATGCAGTTGAGGAGCGTGGTCTTGCCGCAACCGCTGCGGCCACGCAGCACGACTTGCTCCCCCGCCCCGACGGCAAACGATTCAATATCGAGGATTGGCAGCAACTCGCCATTGGCCTCGTGATACGACTTGCGAACATTGTTGAGGTTAAGCATAGAAAACAGGGCATATGAGTTACTTCAAACCACAACGGCACAACGGACACAACGAAGGAGAGAAGACTCAATATTTCTCCTACGTCGTGCTCGTCGTGCCGTCGTGGTTCAAAATGGATTTGTGTTCAGATGAACAGGCCGCTAGCAGGTCGAGGTATCCTAGCTACTCGGCGCGACAGACAACAGTGGACTTGCCGCCGATGCTAGTACGGACGCGATCTGCAAAATGTTCTGCAAGACCTACAACGCAGCTTTGCAACATTTACAACGCAGGCCTTCCCCAATAGCCGCGATTCAACGAATCGCTGGGAATTTCCGCCCTTCACCGGTTTTGGCATCCGCTTTGCATTTAGTCCTTCCGGTAGAAGAGAAATGTGATCGACGGGCGGCTCAGACCCGCGGGTAATCCAGGCCCGAGCCAAGACGGTCAGTCGATCGCGAGAAAAGTCCCACCTTAAAGTCTCCCCCCTCCGAGGGTCGACGAGGTCTCCCGCACCTCGTCGGCCCTTATTTTTTGCATAGCCCCGTCATCTTGACGGGGACACCATCTTGCGTGGGTGGGGTGCATGCCCTTGGAGCTACCCCGGCAGGGGCAAATGCAGGATGGTATGAAATTTCTCGGCTCGGCAAGAAAAGGGGACATTCTACTTTAGTTGGGGAAAAAATCAGAATGTCCCCTTTTCTCGCCCTTTTCTCGCCCGATTTATCCGCGTTCGGACTCGATATCTCCACCGCAGCCACGGGCGAGTTCGCTACCATCACGACCATCGGACCCGGCGGTACGAACCGATGACAGTTCAGCTCACCGATGGTATCGACGATTTCTTCGGTTTCCAGGCGACTGGGGGTGACCGAATCGTGAGCTTGAAATTATTGGGCTTGGGTAACGGAGATGTCGGCATCGGAGA
>JBGTMM010000514.1:0-2326 GCA_041743635.1 Bythopirellula sp. | reverse complement strand
GCTGTTAGTAGACATGCGTTTACTATACAATTGCACGCCAGCGGGGCAAGGTCACTTTTCGTGTTCGGCCCGTGCTTGCTTCTCCAACTCGCGGCAAAGTTTGTCAAACGAAGGCGAACGGTCGCGGCATTGGTGAAGGTCCATCGCCGCCGTCAATTTCGGCTGATCAACGGTCTCGCTGTATTTGACTCCTTTGATCCGCTTCTTCACCCAGGGCTTTCCCAGACTCTGCCCTTCCGGATCGACCGGAACTATTTCGCCGGTCAGTTCAAGATAATCCGACAAGGACTCAGCGGCAGCAACAAACCAAGTTTCGTACATGACGTTTGCGATCACGCACGAAATATTCTTGTCCGAGCGACTGTTCTGAGCAATCTGCAGAAGTTTCGGACCCAATTCACAATACAGGTCGTCTTCGGCATCGAGGAGTATCAGGATCAACGGCGACGCGGCTGTCAGGCTCGGATCGCTTAGCTTGTTGGCCGCCAGACTGACTGCATTGGCCAGTACGTCGTCTTTGTTGTTGGACAAGCGGTAGCGATTCTGACGAATCGGTCTCAGCACATCGACATGTTCACCGCCAATTAGTTCGTGCCAGATTCGTCGCAGCAGAATGGGAACGGCGGCAACCTCGCCGTGGCCCTCAACGATGCTGGCGACCCGCAGGCGGCTCACGGCTTTTCCTCATTGGAAGCAAACACCAGTTTGGCTTGACGCGTCAAGGCGTTTTGGTCTGGCTGCAATTGGTCCATGCGGAGTAGCTCGCCCGCGGAGAAGAGATGATTGCGGATCGATTCGACGCTTACCGCATCAGCCGGACCGATTTCTGTTTTGCCTTGACTTGCCTGCACGACTAACAAATCATCGGTGTCGGGATCGAAGTGGTCCAACAGGTCAGGGCTGTGCGTGGTGACGAGAATTTGCGTGTGGGCCGCGGCTTCGCGCAATGCGTCCATCAATACACCGACAGCCGCCGGGTGCAGGGCTGTTTCCGGCTCTTCGATTCCAACGAGCCGCACGGGGTTCGTGCGATCGACCAATTGCAACGCGGCAACAAGAATTCCGAGGGACCGGAGCGTGCCATCGGACATGCTCTCGGCAAAAAAGCGGAAGGGGTGATTCGCCCCCTCGACTTCTTGCCGAAATCGGAGAACCTCAAAACTGCCAAGGTCCACGCGCTCGAATTCGACAATGTTGGGGATTATCGCTTGCAGGTACTCCTGAATCCGTTGTTTCAGTTCGGGTCGGTCTTCGGAGAGCCGGGCGATGACACTCGCGATGTTGCTTCCGTCGCGGCGCAACAACTCGCCCGCGTCAGGGTGTGGTACCTGCTTCATTAGTTCGGGATTCAAGTTGTAAAAACCCATCGCAAGCAGCGCGTCGTACACGGCGCGGAAATGCGGCAGCCCAGCAGCCGTGACCAAATACAGCCGATCGCTAACCGCCGGGGGCATCGTGATTGTTGTGGCATCAGCGGCCTGCCCAGTAGGTTGCCCCTCCTGTCCATCACGACTTCCGAAAGCGATTGCGGAAATGATTCTCCCGTTTTCCAAATGAAAGCTTGCAACTGGATTACGGCTTGCATCAACGATGTCGAGTGACTCTCGCCTAACAGTAAATCCGCCCAAATTCATCGCACCACGTTCAAACCCGTAGGTGGCGACGCGCGTACCGCCCGGCAGATTGAGCACAACTTCTACACCGAATTTGTGCGGGTTTCCGGTGCTGCGGTGTCTAACTTCGTGGATTCCACCACGGGACTTGATGGCGTGATCGAGGGACGTTTGCAATCCTTCCACCACAAATCGCAGCGCGTCGAGGCAATTGCTCTTCCCTGAACCGTTGCGGCCCACCAGCAGCGTCAATCGCCCCAATTCGATGTCGCAACTCCCGATACTCTTGTAGTTGCGGATTTTTAATCGCTTGAGAAACGGTTCGTGCGACATTTCTAAAACCAATGTGCCAAAGTGGATTTCCAAATACCACGTAGATTCTAGCCAAGTCCCGTCGAGCATAACAGTCAACGATACCCTGCATCTGCACTTGCTTCACGAGAACGAAGTGACAGATTGGGTAGCAGATGTTATTCGGCAGCGCCCGGATGATCTTCCGTTGTGAAAACGATTAGACCGTGGCGGCGGGGATGCGCGTTTTTTTGTGAGGGGCGCGGACGGGGGCATCGAGTTGCGAGCAGACGAGCGAGCGTTGCCAATGCACGCCGAGCATTAAGCAGTTGATGCCTGAGCCGATTCCTAACATGCCGACGTTTTCGCCCGGCTGCACGAAACCCTGTTCGAGCCCCACGGCCATCGTAATCGGCAACGCG
>JBGTMM010000513.1:0-2847 GCA_041743635.1 Bythopirellula sp. | reverse complement strand
AACCCTGCCATGGCTGGCCATTTCGAGGACGTCACCGTGGCGGCCGGCCTAAACGTCTACCGTCCCTCTCACTTCTTCGGCGGTGGCACCGACACGATCGGCTATCGCCACACATCGACCTTTTCCGACCTCGACCGCGACGGTTATCCAGATCTGGCCATTGCCAGTGATTTTAAGACAAGCCAGTTATTTTGGAATAATGGCGACGGAACTTTCACCGACGGCACCATCGCCGCTGGCGTGGGAACTGACGAAGACGGCATGGGATCCACCATCGGCGACTTCGACGGCGACGGGCAGCTCGATTGGTTCATTACGAACCTGGTCGATGTCCCCGGCCAGACTGAAGACCATAGCGGCAACCGGCTCTACCGAAACAACGGCGACCGTACCTTCGAAGACCAGTCAGACCATACAGAATTTGGCGGAGTCTGGGATTCCGGGTGGTCGTGGGGAACCACCTTTCTGGACCACGATAATGACCGCGACCTGGATCTGTTTGTCACCAACGGATGGAACCCCGGCGCGCCGTTCCCCGACCAATCGCACATCTACCAGAACGATAACGGCGTGTTTACCGACGTCTCAAATGCCTCGGGCGTTACTGACACGGGCCAGGGACGCGGACTGCTGAGTTTTGACTATGACAACGACGGCGACCTTGATGTTTTCATCGCCAACCATGGCGCCCAGCCAATCCTATACCGCAACGACGGCGGCAACGAAAACGACTGGTTGAAGATTAAAGTCGAGGGGACCGCTTCGAACCGCGACGGCATTGGCGCATTCATCACCGTCGACCCCGACGCCACTATCGTCGGCGACGAGATCGTCCGGGAGATTACTGGCGGAAGCAATTACCTCAGCCAGAACGATTTGACAGCGCATTTCGGCTTGGGCCCCAGTGCTGGGAACGTAGATTTAATCTCGATCGTCTGGCCGAGCGGGTGGGTGCAAGAGTTGAGCAACGTGTCGGTGAATCAAGTTTTAAACCTAGTCGAGACGCCCGGCGACTTTAACCAAAATGGCATCGTAGATGGCCGCGATTTTCTGATTTGGCAACAGAGCTTTGGAATCACGGAGACGGCGGTTGTGGGTCAGGGCGACGCCAACGGCGATAGGAACGTCAACGCCACCGACCTCGCGATTTGGCAGGAGAATTATGGTGTCGGGGGGGCGCCTCTGGCGGCGATCGAGGCGATACCCGAACCTAGTGCGGGGCTGCTGGCGTTGGTGTCGAGTCTCCTACTCGCGATGACGTTGCGACGCCCCTAACACTATCGCAAAGACGAGACCGCCAGGAGCGCGGCTTCCACACCCTTCACTTCATGTTGGTAGTAAATGTCGCTTTCGATGATCAGTCGCGCCGCTTTCCTCTCATGCTTCCTGGCAACGAGCGCTGCTGCCCAATATCAGCTTCGGTTATCTCCGATCGAGCTCTTGCCCAACTCGCCGACGACTTATCAGATGCGCGATTGGCAAACGGTGGCGACCAATTTCGACGCCTTGGCCTTCAACGTGAACGCGACGGGGCAGCATCTACCGCTTGTTCGCATCGACAACACGCCTCAAAATCTACAGCTCCAAACTTCCTTCGGGTTGGCTGCCTATGTGGGCGAGACACGTGTTTTCGGCGAAACGGGTGAGCCGGTGCATGAAGCCATTGCCTCGCTCGGTGCCGTGCTGGGAGGCACGTTGGCAGGCATCGACAAAACGGCTGGTCCCTATAATTGGGTCTCGATGTCTCGCGAATACTATGCCGGATCTCGGGGACACCGGCTGATTTTGAACAATCCGTTTGCCCGCTCCGGCCAATCGGCATGGTACGACATTTACCCTAACATTCTGTTCTATTCCATCGCGGACCGTTATCCAAATGAAACGTACCTTGCTCCCATGATGGACTTGATTGATGACGAATTCTATGACGCCGTCGATGTGTTGACCGCCGGCGGGTCCAACCTCAACTTCAATTACACCGCCTACAATTTCGCGACCGATCAACCCGTCTACAACAACACGTGGCGCGAGCCGGACATGGGCCTCGGCATGGCCTGGATGCAGCATGCCGCTTATTGGCGAAAAAAAGACTCCGATCCCGCCTTAGCCGCGTCGCACCTCAACGCGGTCGATTGGGCGCTGCAATACTATGAGTACACTTCGGCGAATCCCGACTACGAAATCCTAGCGCCGTTCGGTGCGTACACCGCTGCGCGCATGAATGCCGAACAGGGCGGAAATTATGACATTCAAAAACACGTGAATTGGGTTTTTTCTCGCAGCGCCGCACGACCCACCAAGACCATGATCAGCGGCGAGCGCTGGGGAGGCCAGGACGCGGGTGGATTGATGGGATTCACGATTCCGAATATCGGCGACGTCCGCGGCTACGCTTTCTCAATGAACACCTTCGCCACCGCGCTGCCCATGGTTCCGCTGGCGCGGTACGAAGACCGCTACAGCCGCGCGATCGGCAAATGGATGCTCAACGCCGCCAGTGCCGCCCGGTTGTTCTACGCCAACGCTCACACGCCGCAGAATCAGTCTTCCGAATTCTGGACGGGCGACCCCAACAGTGCCATCGCCTATGAAGGACTCCGCCACCACTGGCATGGAGCGCACGACAGTGAGGAACTTTATGCGGCGGGCGACCCGCTCACTTACGGTTGGGGCCCACTGACGGATTTTGCTCTCTATGGCGGCGCGTATGCGGGCGTCTTTGGCTCGATCATCAAAACGACCAACGTCGATAAGATTTTGCAGCTCAACTTACTCGCCACGGATTCATTCCGGGGTGCCGCGCACGACACGTTTCTCTATTACAACCCCTACGCCACGGCGAAGTCG
>JBGTMM010000512.1:0-10710 GCA_041743635.1 Bythopirellula sp. | reverse complement strand
TCGGGGTCGTTAAGCTCGGTGTAGGCGTTAGCCACTTCCATGCCTTGGATATACAGCTCAAACCGCTCGGCTATGGCTGGATTGTCGCGCTTCCGTTTGGTAAGTGGACAGATACTCGCCGGATAGTCCATCACGAACATTGGTCCGATGAGGGCATCCTCCACCTTTTCCTCGAAGACATCGCTCTTGATGACATCGGGATGACGACCGACGGTTTCGATATGAAGAGATTTCGCTAATGCTTCGATGCCCGCTGAAGCGGACATCGCCGTCGTATCTATTCCCGTCGCTTCCTCAAAAAGCTCGGCATAAGTTTTGCGCTGGAACGGCGGCGTAAAATCAATCGCGATTTCGCCCCATTGGAGCTTGTAGGGTTGTCCCGTGGCTTGGATCGCATTGCAAATGCACTGCTCGGTGAGGTCCATCATCGCCCGATAATCGCCGTAGGCTTGGTAAACCTCAAGCATCGTGAACTCGGGATTGTGCTTGGGGCTGATCCCTTCGTTGCGATAGACCCGGCCAAGTTCGTAAACTCGTTCGATGCCCCCGACCATGAGCCGCTTGAGATGGAGTTCCAAGGCGATGCGAAGCGTGAGGTCGATGTCGAGCGTATTGTGGTGGGTCAGGAACGGCCGCGCGGCGGCACCGCCCGCGATGGAGTGCAGCGTGGGGCCTTCAACCTCCACGAAGCCTTGGCCGTTGAGCGTTTCACGGATCGAGCGCACAATTTTGGTGCGATTCAAAAACCGTTCGAGCACCCCTTCCGTGTAGGTGAGGTCAAGATATCGCTGCCGTTGGCGGAGTTCAACGTCTTGTAATCCCCCGTGCTTATCGGGCGGGGTTTCTATACTCTTGGTGAGGAAGTGAATCCGCTCCGCGGCGATAGAAAGTTCGCCGGTATTGGAGCGGACCAACTCACCGTCGACGCCGATAATGTCCCCAAGGTCCAATAGGGCGACGATTTCCCAATCGTTGCCCACCTGTTGTTGGCCGACCATCAGTTGGATTTTGCCGGTCATGTCGCGGATGTCGATGAAGTGGAGCTTCCCTTTGTCGCGGTGCAGGACGATGCGACCGGCCGCGCGAACACGCGGTCCGACGATCTTGCCCTTGCCTTGGTCGGCTTTCCACTGGCGGAAGTTGAAGTCGGGGCCGGCCGCGTCGAAATCAGGCAGCGGCAAGCTCTTGCCCTCTTCCAATTGATAAACAATGTCGGCGGCTTTAATGCGAATCTCGCCGATGGGCAGGCGATCGTCAAACCGAGACCCCCACGGGTCGATTCCCAACTCGATGAGCTTGGCCATCTTTTCACGACGGACAGCTTCGAGCGTGGAGGGTGAAGCAGATTGATTTTCGGCCGGTTCGTTCATTAAAACAGTCATTGATTCGGTCTGCGCGCAGCAGAAAGCCGTCGGTTCGTTAAGAGAGGTGAAATTCTAGTGGATAGGGAAAGCTGGTCAACGCCAGCACTGTTTACGGTGATCTCTGGGATTAATAGCGACGAGAATCGCCGTTTTTCGGAAAGCACCGCAAAAATCAGATTGCCCATTCTGCCATTGGCGTCGTTGAACCAGCCAAAGCGGCTCAACCACGCACGCTTAATATCCACTGGCCAAGTTGATCCGTTTCGACAAGCTCGATGGTTCCACAAAGTCTTTCGTCTACGAGGTGGATAACCAATCGTCGTGGTGTGTGCTCCAGAATTTCAAATTCTCCGCTAGCAATGCGCGAGACATTTCCACGATCCTTCGTGAGCGGGCCCTCGTAATCGAGATAGGCCACCCGATGATCGACAAGGCGGGACGCGACCACGGGGTCATGATTTCCGCTTGCGGTTTCGCCATCTGCCACCAGCCACGCGGCGGGGAGTTCGCGGAGCTCCCACGTCCAGAGCACGCCCTCGACTGCCAGCATGAAGTCCCAGTGGCTTAGTTTCACAGAGCCAGGGGGGCATTCATGGTGAAGCAAGACGAAGCGGGGCATCTTTAAGTTAGACGCGATTGAGCGCGAAACCGCAAGCGATCCACTTGTGGTTTCGCGCTCAATGGAGTTGTTTGAAAAGACAATTGGTCAGAAGCCGACGATTTCAACTTGCTCGGTTTTGCTGAAACCTTGCGGAGATTTGCTGCTCACGGCGTCAGCGACGACGTTGACGATTCCCGCACGGAGCACCGTCGTAGTCACCGTAAAGCTAAGCCTCTCATTGGGACGGATCATGGCCACGGGATTGAATCTGAGCTCGTTCCCAACGAGTTGGGCAGCAACCTTCGCTTGCACCGTGGCCATGTCGGGGACCAATTCCGGCGGAAAACTGACGCGAAGCTGAAGTTCCTCGTCGGGCGTATTCGAGGCATTTTCCACGAAAAATTGGTAAGTGGCCCGACTCCCCACGATTGGCTTCTTGTTGTAGGGTGAAATCGAAAGCCGCAAGCCACCCGTCGCATCGCCGGCAGGGGGTACGACGTCGGATGGTCCACCAACTCCCGGCGCGCGGCTTTCCAGGATTTCTACGCAGTGGTCGTCCGCGCTGGGAACCATGCCGATTCCTGGGCCACCTTCGGCCGTCACTGATGCCAGGCTACAGGCCCGTTGCTTGGGTGCCTGACACGTGCAATCGACCTCAAATCGCTGCGTTTCACCAACGGCCAACAGCGGCAATCGCCAAAGGAACCGCGATTTGTTGTCCGGGTTGCGGATTACTTCGTAATTCTGGGTACGTGGCTTGGCCAGCAGTGCGCTATCGTATTCGTCCAAGATTTCGACATTCGTGAGCGGCACTTCGCCCGTGTTCTTCACGGAGAGGGTGAACAGTGCGGTTTCGCCCACGATGCTCTGACGGGGGCCATCTTTGCGAACTTCCATTCCCGGCTGTTTGCCGATTTCCGCTTGGGCAATGGTGATGCACGCCCGCTTAGCGGCTTCGGCACCTTGAGCGCTGCGTACCGTCACGTCGTGGCAGAGCGAACCGGCCCGAGTGATATTGAAAGTGATGAACTCCTTGTGCGATTGGCCCGGGGCCAAGGGAATCGAGAGGGGCTTCTCGATTTTCTGTGTGCCGAGATTGTCGTTGGGGTGGCTGAACCCGGCGTCGAATTGATCGCTGATCACAAGCCCGGTTGCCGGGGCGTCGCCCGTGTTGCGGATGATGACCTCAAAGCGGGCCTCGCCGCCGATTTGCCCAGTGTCGTTGCCAAGAATCTCGATCTCGAGCACCGGTCTCCCGGCAATGCTCGGCTGCGGAGGAGTGGGAGTTGGCGTGATCGGAATGGTAGGTTGTGAGTTGCCGTCACTACCGGGGATGGGATACGTGGGGATAGTCCCGCCTAAATCGTCGGCCGGGGGGAGATAGCTGTTGCCGCCGTTCCAGTTGATTGTGGTCGAGCCGGTGGCGATGATCAGCCGCGGCATGTTGCCGATGGGCAACTCCGCCGGGCGGACGAGTTGCAGACCAATTTGGGTACTGGAACCAGTGCCCCCCGTGGGTGTGATGTCGACACTTGCCCGGCCGTCGGCTCCGGACACGACTTCCACCACCTGCCCGGTGGTTCCGCTCGTGATGGAACCGGTGCCGCCAGCCACTTCATAGCGGACAACCCAACCCGCGAGCGGCGTGCCATCGGTTTGGCGGCGCACAATCGTACTGAGCACTTGGGACGAGCCACTGGAGATCGCAGCCGGCGGGAATTCCCATTGAACGTCGACCCAATAGATCGACGCTTGAGCGCGTCGTTGGGGCCAACCCGCGATGATCGGAGCAACAGCCGTCACGTGGCTCGTTCCTTCGACGGGCGACGTGATGCTCGCCCAAGCATGGCCCGGCTCGATCAGAACGTCGTCGCTCGTGTCGGCGGTGCCACGGTCAATCGTCAACGGGACTTTGGCGGTGTACCCGATGCCATATTGATTGTCGATTTTCTTGCCTCTGTTCCAGGGCAAGAGTGGTCTACGGCACAAACCGCGACCGCCCAGTTGGACAAGTTCACCCGCGCTTTCGCGGGCGATCAGCCAATCGATTTTCTGGCTCGTCACCAGGTAGTTTTCGTCCGTGCAAATGCCCGTCTTGAGCACCACCTCGGTCCCCACGGGTGCGAGCACCCGATCAGGGGTCATGGTGAGCGTTTCGGGAGGCACGGTCGCGGTTGGCAGCACGGGAACCGGCGTTGCGGGAGAGGCGTTTGTTGCGAGGAGCACTGGCTGCGGGAATATGGGGTCGGTGAACACCGGCGCGGCCGCGGCATTGCCGGTGGTGGGTTGAACTACCGTTAGTTGTTCGCCGGGACGCAGAAAAACTCTTTCCCCTGAAGGGTCGATCCGAGGCAATCCAGCACAGCCACAACTCACCACCGCCCAAACAGCGAGCGCGGATCGCCAATAGCAACGTGCTGTGAATTGTCCGCGCATGGAACGTCCGTTGGGATTGTTACGCACCGCGATCCGACTGCTTTCAGTCCAGCAGGCGCGGATTGACACACTGTTAAACTGTAACGCCTGGGGAAAAGCGTGATGCCAGAAAGCAACATGGATGTTGAGTTTGGGCAACTTTGTGGGTGCAGTTTGGCGATTCGGGGGGCGACTCCGGTGCTGAGAAATGTGCCGATTCCAACGCCTGAAACCGTTGATTGCGTGGTAAGGCGACTCAGAGGCGCGAACAGTAGCCAGTGAGCCGCATTTCCTTGCTTCCCAGCAGTGCTCCAATTATCATCAAGGTTGGCCCGATTTGCCTGCTCTGCTCATTGTGGGCAGTTGCTTCAGTCAACTTGTCGCGGCAATTACCCTTTGTCTGGAACAGACTCTTTTGCAGTTGAGCTTTGAGGTCACCATGCGGACTTTGATCCATTCTTTTCGCCCCAATACTTTCTTCGCTTTTCCAGCAATGTTATGCCTGGCCCTAATGCTATGTGCTCAGGCGGTTCAGGCCCAAGATGTCCCTGGTGGCGATGATCCTCCACTCATTGCCGCGGGTGTGGCCGTGGACGCCGAAGGCGTGTTGCGACGGCTGACAAAGAACGATACTCAAGGTGTGCTCGCGCGTGAGCGTGCTCAGCAAGCTCTCGCCACCTTGGATGCCGACATCGCCAAGCGCAGCCCACTTCGCAAGGTTTCGCTGACTCGGCTAGCGAAGCTCATTAAAAAATCGATTGACGAGGGTCATGGTCCCGACGAGGCGATGAAGCATTTGGCCGGCATCACGCGGATCAAATACGCGTTCTATTATCCAGAAACTCAAGACATCGTGATTGCCGGTCCCGCCGAAGGCTGGATGGAAGATCTGGCTGGTCGCCCCGTGGGCATCGAGTCGGGTCAACCGGTGCTCGAATTGCAGGATCTCATTGTCGCCCTGCGGACATTCCCGCCCCAGAAAAATTCCAGTCCGATCGTATATTGCTCGATTGATGCCACGGAAGAAGGTTTGGCGCGGATGCAGCAATTCCTCAGCGAAATCGGCGGCAACATTCAATTCAACGATGAGCAGTTCATCGTCGACGGCCTCCGCGAGAGCTTGGGGCTGCAAGTCATCACCGTCGGCGGGATTCCCGCCACGACGCACTTTGCCCAGGTGATGGTCGAAGCCGACTATCGCATGAAACTTATTGGCATCGGCCTGGAAGAACCTGCCGCGGGGATTCGCAGCTATATCTCGCTCGCCAATTTTGCCTCGATGGCTCGCAACGCGATGGTGCGTTGGTGGTTTGTGCCCGACTACCAACGGATCAAGGTTTCCGAGGATGGTTTGGCAGCTGAGTTCATTGGCAAAGGCGTGAAACTGGTGGGCGAAGATGAAGTGGTCGGCAAAGATGGTTCGCGTCGCCAGGCCGGCGGCCAGAATCGTGCCAGCCAGCGCTTTACCCAAGGCTTTACCGACAAATACGGCCAACTGGCCGACCGTGATCCCGTCTATGCCCAACTCCGCAATTGCATCGACATGCTCATTGTTGCGGCCCTCATGCAGAAAAATGATTTCTATGGCCAAGCTGAGTGGGACCTCTCGGTCTTGGGCGACGAGCAGGCGTATCCCGTCCAGACCTACAATGCCCCCAAGCAAGTCGCGTCGGCGGTGAACAGCATTTGGAAGGGTTCCCGCCTGGCAACTCCCGTGGGTGGAGGCGTGCAAGTGAAAGCAACCGAAGTCTTCAAGACCGAGAATCTGCTCGCCGATGATAAGGGCGAAGTCGATGCGGCCCGCAAGGGGATACCAATCAGCGAATTACCCGCCGACAAATGGTGGTGGGACTAACCGCCGCTCGAGGATTAGCGCTCAACCGTCAGAACCCGCAAATCGCAGACATTGGTCTGCGTCGGCCCAGTCTTAATCAGCCCACCAATTTGCTCAAAGAAGTGGTAAGCATCGTTCCGCTTCAAATACTCCATGGGACTAAGCTGGAGCCGGTGGGATTCACTCGCTATCTGTTCATCGACAAATGCCCCCGCCGCATCGGTGGGGCCGTCTTCACCGTCGGTGCCGCCAGCAACAAGTGCGAGCCCGCGCCAATCGGCGAGCTGCGTGAGTGCCGAGAGTGTGAGTTGCTGATTGCGGCCTCCCAGGCCCCGTTCTTGCGGATCGCGAAGCGTGACCGTCGGCTCACCCCCTGAAATCAAACAATCGGGGCCGGCATTTTGCCGCATGGAAACAGCCATTGCCACGATCTGGCTGGCCACTTCCTCAACAGGGCCTTCCGACTGGCGAGCAGATATCATGGCGTGGCTGTAACCGAGGCGCTCAGCTTCAATCCCCGCGGCATCGACCGCCGTGGCATTGTTGCCGATGATGATGTTGGTCACTCGTGTCGCCTGATTTTCTTGAACTTTCGGCGGCCGTTTGAGTTTGTCTTGCAGAAAAGTGATCGCCTCAATCCCGACAGGGTGATTCTGTAACTCGAGTTGATGGAGAACCTCAATTGCCATCTCAGGTGTTGGTTCGCGTTGCACCGTCGGCCCCGAAGCGATCAGCGAAAGATCGTCCCCCAGCACGTCTGAGAGAATCAGCGAAACCAAGTGCCCCGCGCGGCAAGTGCGTGCCAATCCCCCTCCTTTCACACGGCTCAATTCGCGTCGCACGGTGTTGAGTTGCTCGATGTTGCCACCGCGAGCGGCGATCTCGCGGGTGAGTTCGATTTTCGCTATCAGCGAAAACCTACCCAGCGGGGCGGGCAACAGCGCCGACCCGCCGCCTGAAATTAAACAGAGACACAGATCGCGCGGCCCCAAGTTGGCGACGAGTCGCAAGATTTCCTCGGACCCCTCCACACCCGCAGTGGTGGGTTCGTTGACCGCGGCGGTCCGAGCGGGATGGAGGTGAATGGCTCGGGTCGGCTGCAAACAATCGGCCGGCACATTCACCCAGCCTGTCACGTATTTTTCGCGGAGCACTTGGTCGCCGAGAGCCGTTTCCAGGGCAACTGCCATTCCAGCCCCCGCCTTACCAGCGCCGACGATGGCGATCCGCTCAATTTGGCGAAGATCGAATTCTTTGTCGCCGATTTGCAGACTGTTCCCGGCGACCGCGACAAATTGCGGGATCAAGTTCGCGGGACGGACCGCCTCGACCCCGGCCCGCCAGATGCCGAGGGCATCTTTCCGCAATTGTTCTGAATCTCGCTGCATAGCCGCAGTGTGGCGGATGCAACCGACAGTGACAACACAAGATTTAATCTCGCCGGGCGGCGGCATTCGTGCGATTATAGGATCGTATTACGTCACTTTGCCAGAAATTTCAACACTTCCGCGACAGAACGCGAGGATCGAGTTATGTCCGCCCGCATTCGCTTCGACCGCAATGAACTTGCCGGTAGCTTCGGCGACATCGGCACCGATTTGCCGCTGGTGATCGGCATGGTGTTCGCCGCAAGGCTCGACGCGGCTAGTGTGTTCATCATGTTTGGGTTGGCGCAGATCGTCACGGGACTCGTCTACGGCCTGCCGATGCCAATGCAGCCGCTTAAGGCGATGGCGGTCATCGTGATTGGCCAGAAAGTGAGCGGCGATATTCTCTTCGGAGGCGGACTGGCAATCGGAGTGGCTATGCTGCTGCTCGCAGTGAGTGGCGGCCTATCTTGGCTTGCCCGCGTTGTGCCAAAGTGCGTCGTCCGAGGTATCCAATTTGGACTGGGACTGTCGCTCGCGTCGCTCGCGCTTAAGGACTATGTGCAGTCGGACGGCGTGGCAGGAAACATCCTGGCCGCAGTTGTGTTCGTTGTCCTGCTGTTGCTGTTGGGCAACCGCCGCGTGCCTGGCGGGTTGGTCGTGATACTGCTGGGTATCGCCTACGCGCTAGTCTTTCGTTATAACTCGCTAGCAGTAGCCGTGAGTCCATCTTTCGTGCTGCCGAAACTTCACGCGCCGACATGGGATGACATTGTCACCGGCTTCCTGGTGCTCGCGCTTCCCCAACTGCCGTTGTCGCTCTCCAACTCGGTGATTGCTACCAACCAAACGATCAAGGACCTGTATCCCGAACGGGCGATCAGCGTTCCAAAGATCGGCCTGACTTACGCGATGGCCAACCTTATCATGCCCTGGTTCAGCGGCATTCCCGTCTGCCACGGGTGCGGCGGCCTCGCCGGACACAATGCGTTCGGTGCCCGCACGGGGGGCGCGGTGATTATCTATGGCAGCCTCTACTTGGTACTAGGCTTGTTCTTGAGCCGCCAGATCGGCGAAATGATCCAAATCTTTCCCAAACCGATTCTCGGTGTCGTTCTTTTGTTCGAGGCCGTAACGCTGCTCTTGTTTGTACGCGATCAAGCGACGAAACAGCGCGATCTGATGATCGCCATGCTCGTCGCACTGATCGCCTTCACGCTGCCACAAGGTTACGTTGTCGGGCTCGTTGTCGGCACGGCGATTTACTATTTGGCCGAACGTGGCTGGCTGCTTTCGTCGCCGAGTTCGCATTCTTGAACGCGTACAGTTCGCCGGTGTCATGGCCACGCGAAGGGGGCAGGGTAAACTGTTATTAATAATTCCCGCTAACAGATCCTAGTAAGAAATTATTTGAGCAAAATAACTGGTACTCAAAACTATCGTGTCGCCTCGACGTGCAGCTCGATCCCTTCGTGGCGTTGCAGTGCGGCAAGCAGAGCCGCCATATTTTTCATTGTGGGGTTGCCCTTCGCACTGAGCATCCGCATCACGCTTTCTGGTTTCCTGTCAATTTCCTTGGCGAGGGATTCAAAGCCAATTGAAGCAAGGACGTATTTGCGAATGATGCTCTTGGCGGTCAGGACGTCATTATCGGCCATCAGCTCTACCGCTTCGGCGAGTAAGGCCGCCCGGAACTCGGGGTCTTCCTTCGCTCGTTTAAGAATCGTCTCCGATACTGGTCTGGTGTATCCCATTATTACTTATCCTTCTCTTTGGTTGCTTGGTACTCTGCCCACGTCCTGTGAGCGGCCTTGATGTCGGTGTCCTGCCTCGATTTTGTTCCTCCACCCACGAGGACGATCAACGTGTTACCGTCCCGCCCAAAGTAAAGACGATAACCAGAACCGAAATTGATACGTCGTTCACTCACCCCTTGACCGACCGATTTGTGATCGCCGAGATTTCCGGCTTCCATGCGTTCAAGGACCAGCGACACCCTCGCGGCGGCTTGCTTGTTCAGCTTGACAAACCATTCTGCAAATGGGCACCGGCAATCATCACGGACGTACTCGATAACCTCAAACATGTTCCACTATAACCTATATGTTAGGCATTGGCGAACGGTTTTTTTGAGTCTTGACCTACTGCCGAAGTCCACCGCCTGCCTGCGTGGCGACCGCGTTGTTTGGCCGCAGTGTTCGCACGGTCAAATCATCAACCTGCGCCTTACCCAGTCCCGAGAGTGCCACGGACACCACCAGTTGCGTGTCGGCTGTCGCTCCGCGCAGGATGCGAAAAGTTCGCCATGAAGGGGCGTGCAGAATTCGCGTCGCCATGCCCGGTCCGCCGAGCGAGTCGATGATTTGCAATCCGTCAACCGAGCCGATCAATTCCTCGGGAACACGGGCCACGCCGGCGATCTCGATCAAATCTCCCGCCTGCACCGGCACCGGTTGCGAACTGATCCACACGGGAGCCGTGGTGACAACCGAGACGGGTGCGTTCGCGTCGAGGTTGCGGGCTTCGAGTTCCAAGCAATAATTCCCTTCGTGGGGTATCTCAGGACTCAATCGCACGGCGGATGTAACACCGGCGAGTGGCAACTGTTGGTGTCGCCACCCTGTTTGCAACAGTCCGTCCAGGTCTTCAAAGCCGCCGCCGTTAAGTAGTTGAGAACTCTTAACAGAATTGGCCAGCGAATTTGCCAACCGTTGCTCATCGGCAAGCGTGACAACACTGAATTGCAGCGGTGTTATCCAACTCGAAGCTCTCTGATTACCATTACGCAGCACATATTCAGCCTGCGAGAGAGTGTGCTCGATCGCATTGATCCGTTCATAGGCAAGCTCAACGTAGCCGCTGGCGAGATTCTTGTCGCATGCCCCAAGTTCTTGCTTCGCGCGATTGAGCAACCCGCGAAATGTTTCTGGATCGGCCGCGAGTTCAGGATCGTTAGCGACAACTTGCTCCAATTCTTGCAGGCGATGAGCCGTGATGTCGCGGTGCAAGTCGGCCGCCCGGCCGGCCACGCGCCGCAAGTATTGCGAAACCTGCGAGAACGCTTGGGGATCGCTCGTGAGCATGATCAGCCCATCGGCGGGCAAAGTGTCGGCTGAGACACGCAGGCCT
>JBGTMM010000511.1:0-2494 GCA_041743635.1 Bythopirellula sp. | reverse complement strand
TTCAAGGGAAAGCCCTTGCTGCCGATGGTGGTGGGAATCGAAGCGATTGCCGAAGCGACTGTTGGGTCGACACCTGTCGTGTATCCCCTGGAGTTGCACAACCTGAGCGTAACCCAGCCGTTTAAGTTTTTTACGGACAGTTCCCTTGAAGCGCGCGTGTTGCGAGAGGAATCAACATTTCAATTGGTCGCCGATTTCAGGAACCGCAAGGGCCAGTTGATTGAGGCCAACCGCGTCCACATGACTGCCGAAGTTGCGGCAGTTCCGCGACCTCACAATTTACAACGCCCCATGGAGCCCGAAAGTTTCAACGACGCTTGGTATCCCGAAAGCGAGCTGTCGATTTACCATGGCCCAAGTTTTCGCGCATTGCGGCAATCTCGCGTTGGCGATCGTGCTGGTTGGGGGCGGATCCTCGCGCCCCACCCGGACGCACTCAATGGTTCCACGCGTGACGGGACTTGGCTGGTGCCCTGCGTGGTGCTCGATGCCGCGCTCTTTAATTGCGGATGCTACTACTATGTGCGGCATCCCGGCACGATCACGATTCCGTTAGGTATGGAACGACTGATCGTCACTCGCGTGCCGGCCGAGGGTGAGCCATGCCTTTGCTATTACGAGTTGAAGGACTCCGACGACAACCGTGCGTGTTTTAACTTCGTGGTCGTCGATCATAGCGGGGAAGAAATACTGGCCGCCTATGGCTATCAGACGGCGCTCGTGAAGGGGGAAATCGAGTGAATATCCCCGGAGTTCATGTGGAAATCCTGCGTGTGACAGCGAAGCCATTCGCTGAGCAAGTTCAGTTCCTATCGATAGGGGAAAGGAGCGAACTTGCAAGAATTTCCCATCTCATTAGCCAACAGATTTTTGTCGCCGGCAGGCTTGCCGCCAAACAATTGTTGGCTTCTGTTTTCCCCTCTAAGGTGCCATCTGATATTAATATCCGCACACGAAACTCAATGCGGCAAGGCATCAACCCGCTGGTGGAAGTTGACGGGGAGCTCTGGGATGGTTCGCTCTCGATTTCCCACACGAGCCAGTGGGCTGCGGCGGCAATTATCGGTAATTCCGGACAACGTGTGGGCATCGACGTGGCATGTGTCGAACTCCGGCCAGCGAGTTTCGCGAGAGCTTGGTTTTCTGCTGTCGAGCACGACGTCTTGCAGTTAGGAGACTCGACCAATGTGGCAATGAGCTGGGCCGCGAAGGAAGCGGCTTACAAAGCGCTTAACCAGGGTGAACATTTTTGCCCGCAGGACATGCTCGTACGACAAGTTCACGCATCGTCAAAGACCATTTTGAACGTAAGTTGGGGAGCAGCTCACTGCCGAGTTCACATCTTGCGCCATGGCGATCACGTTGTTGCCGTGGCGAATACAAGTCAATTTACCCTGGCCACCAAATCAGCTTAGCGGAGCGCGGGTCATGTTCGTCAACCAAACCCATCAACCGCAGTTGCTGCGATCCGACCAATATTCTTCGCCGGAGCAATACCGAAGTGAGGAGCAGAACCTATTTCGCTTGGCTTGGCATTTTATCGGATTGAAAAGTGAATTTCGGGAAGGCCAGTTTCTCACTTTGTCTCTTCTAGATCATCCGCTGATTGTTTGGCAAAAAGAGGGCGAGCTGCACACCTTCCTGAATGTTTGTTCGCACCGTTCATCAATGCTTTCGGATAAGCCTTGCGGACAGGCCGAGCATCTCAAATGCCAATATCACGGCTGGGAGTATTCTGCCTCGGGGGAGACGCGCAGAATTCCTGATTCAACGAGCTTCCGTCCCTTGAGTCGCGAGATGGCGAGCTTGAAAAAATATCGCACGGAGACAGTAGGCGATCTTATCTTCGTCAATCTTTCCGAGAAAAGTGGCACGTTGGAAGATTTTCTAGGGCCTGGCTACGCGATGTGTCGTGAATGGTTTTCGCCTGCATGGGGACTTACCTTGGCGACGGAGCAAGAAGTCCCTGGTAACTGGAAATTGTTGATTGAGAACGTCATCGAGAACTACCATTTAACCGAAGTTCACGGCCAGACCTTCAAGAGCCTGCCCCCCGAAGAAGCCTGCCATCATGAGCTCGCCGAGCGCTGGACGCTCTACACGGAAGAAGGGGCGGGGGAACATTCCCATTTACGACGGCTGGCCGACGTGTTGTATCGCATCCTACGGATCGAACCGCCGCCGGGGATTGAAGTGTTCCACTTGTTTCCTCATCAGGTGTTCGTGCGGATGGGGCTGCATAGCTGGGTGCAGGCGGCCATTCCCAAGGGGCCCGCGCAGGCTCGTAATGTATGGCGGTTCTTCCATTATCGCGGCACGAAACCGAACCTGTCGGCCCGCGTGATCGCCAGCATTCTCAAAGTCTGGGGCAAACGCTTTTTTACGAGGGTGTTGGCTGAAGATGCCGCGATTCTGCCAGCTTTGCAAAAGGGCCTCGATGCCCCGGCCGCCCCGGTCGGCGGCCTGATTTCCACGCGCGAGGAACGCATTTTTC
>JBGTMM010000510.1:0-5698 GCA_041743635.1 Bythopirellula sp. | reverse complement strand
CACGGGGATCATCGTCGCGGCGTCCGGAGCCAAAGACATTTTTACAACCTACGGCCTTGACCAATTGAGCACGATATTCGGACCGCTTTGCCTGGGCGTTATCGGCAATCGGGCAAGTTAAGAGCGCGGCAAATCACGATGTACGAAGATTACTGGCAACTGGAAACGAAACCGTTCGAGCCGACCGCCGACGCGAGATTTCTATTTCCTTGCCCCGCGCATCAAGCCGCACTGCACAAGTTGCGTTACGCGATTGAAAGTCGTCGTCCGGCGGCGCTGTTGGTCGGACCAGCGGGGATCGGCAAAACGCTGTTGTGGCACGCCCTGGCCAGCCAACTTGGCGAAGCAATCGGCAAGCAAGCGCACTTGGTCTTTCCGCTCTTGTCGCCCCGCGAGATGTTGGCTTATCTCGCTCAGCAACTCGGAGCGACAAGCCACTCATCGCAAGCCACCGTCGACGAAAGTTTGCGCGGCTTGGAGAGCGTGCTCATCGAAAACCGTCAACGTGGAAAACTCGCCGTCCTGGCCGTCGATGAAGCGCATCTGCTTGAAGACGCGGGCCTGTTGGAACCACTGCGGCTCTTGATGAATTTACGCGCCGCGAGCGAACCGCTCTTCACGCTGCTCTTGATCGGCCAAGTGCCGGCGCTCTCGACGATGGAACGGTGCAACAACCTCGACGAACGGCTGGAAATGAAGGTTTATCTTAAGCCGTTCACGAGCGAAGAAACCGCTGGCTACATCGAACATCGCCTGGTGACGGCCGGAGCCACGCGGCCACTCTTCACGCCGCAGGCTTTGGAAATCGCCCATCAACTCTCGGGCGGCATCCCTCGCCGCATCAACCGCCTCTGCGATTTAGCGTTGATGGTGGGCTACGCCGCAGGCGATTCAACCATCGACGCGTCGCAATTGCGGGCGGTCAATGATGAACTGGTGACGCTATCCGTGGCGGCGGCTTAGACCCTTGGTGCATCACTTGCCAGTTGGTGTATAATTACAACGTATATCATTAGCGAGGATAGCCATGACCTCATTCGACCGTATCACATCACAACAGGACATTCTCAACGGTCAACCGTGCATTCGCGGCATGAGATTGACCGTGCGCCGCGTGTTGGAAGCCCTGGCACTCTCTCCTGACCGCGATGAATTGCTGGCCGAGTATCCTGAACTCGAAGAGGAAGATATCCGGCAAGCCTTGGAGTTCGCCGCGGCCAATTTAGATGATCGCGTGACTGAGTTGCGACCTTCCGCATGAGAATACTCTTGGATCAAGGTCTTGGTCGCTTAACAGTCTCGCATTTGCCTGGGCCGGGTATCATCGCTGAGCATGTTGGTGATCTGGGTTTGGCACGAGCGCCCGATCCAGTAATCTTGGATGCTGCCCGTGCAAGGCAAGCCGTGGTCGTCACCATGGACGCTGATTTTCATCAGCACTTGGCAATCACGCGAGCTAACAGTCCTTGGGTTATTCGAGTTCGCATCGAAGGCTTGAAGAGCGCCGAAATAGCAAAACTTCTTGTCGACGTGATCTCACGATTCGAAGCAGACCTGCTTGGCGGGGCGGCTGTCTCGGTAACACAGACAAGCATTCGCGCTAGGAAGCTGCCGATTGGTGGTTAACTCTTGTTGGAAGCGTCATGGTTTCGCACTCAGCGCCGTACCACAACTGCAGGCGGTGAATGATGAACTGGTAACGCTGCCCGCCGCGGCGTGAGGAGGCACTACTCACGAGAATTTCGAGATTGAACGCGCACCCAACCATCGTGATTTATCAAAAGATAGTGATCCTCCAAGCTACCATCTGTTCGTCGCGTACGAAAATGAATCCACGGCATATTCAGTTCGTCCAGTTCGTGGACACCAACTGGACGGCGACGCGCTATCAGAGCGCTGTAAGCTTCCAGCGTCTCGGCATGACAATTGTCGCTGCTAAGCCCAGTCGGCATTGCTATGAAGCGAATTTGATCGCCGGTGCGCAAGTCCCGCCAATTTTCGGATTTCAGCACAGCACCAACCTCTATGCGGTCTGCCGCGCGTGAAGTACTTCGCCCGGCATAATCCGCCGCACATCTTTGGCTTCAACGGTAATTAACGCGATCGTCTCGCCACCGCCGTCAACAAACTCCACCTCATAGGCAGCGCCATTCTTGTAGACGTGAACGACGGTGCCGACATCACCACGATTAAGTTTCTCGTGATGGGGATCACAATTAAGTACTACGAGTTCATGTTCAGCGATCATGAGGAAGCATCCGGATAGGCGGTTACCAAACGTGGAGGATCATCGTCCTCAACAATCCAAACTGTCATGACACGACCAGGCCGGTGATCGGGCCGAGAAATAGTTCCCGGCACTTTATATTTTACACCAAACGCTGATCGTTCGGTATCGAATAGTTCGCCTGTTTTGGCGATTGTCAGCAGATCGGTTGCCAGTGTCTGCCAGACATGCTGTTCGTAACCGAGGCTGTTAAACCAAACTGCCTTCGAACCACCATCGGGGTGTTCCTGATTTAGCAGATAGTCGAGCACTTTTTCACGCCTGGCAATTGCTCGTTCTGCGTCTGGTATGGGCATACAGCAACCTTAAGATGCTGACCCCGCTTGCGCCAGCAGTTGCCACAAGGGGTTGGGAAAGAAGAATAGCCCCAAGATCATTAGTGCGCCCAGTGCGACCGCAGCCGTTAGAGCGGGCGATTTCTTCGCTTCGAAGGTGACCGCTTCGGTTTGCGGATGGAGATAAGCTCTGCGCACTAGGCGCAGGTAATACCAACCGGCAATCGCGGCGTTGATGGCGAGGCCGAGCGCTAGAAACCGCATGGTGGAAGTGCCCGTGGACCACGCCGCGAGGAATAAATTGAACTTGCCCCAAAAACCGCCGGTGGGGGGGAGGCCGGTGAGGCTGAACAGGAAAATTGCGAGGACCAAGGCCAAAAGCGGCGAAGTTGTGCTGATGCCGTCGATGTCGTTCACGGTCTCGATCGGTTTGCCGTTTTTCTTAAGAAGGAGCAGCGTGCCGAACACGCCGAGGGTCATCGTCGCGTAGATCAACAAGTAAAAAAGCACTGCCTGGGCACCGCTGAATTCCACGTTGCTGCCAGGTAGCACGGCGAGGCCCACAAGCATGTAGCCCGCATGGGCCACGCTGGAATAAGCTAAGAGCCGCCGCAAATCGTTCTGCAAAAGGGCCAACACGTTCCCCACGGTCATTGTGGCAATCGCCAGAATCGCCAGGGCTTCTGGCGCGGGAACCGTGAGCGCTGCGAACGCAGGGTTCAGGTCCTTGGTGAGCACAATCGACCAGACCAGCCGCAACAGCGCCGCGAAGCCGACGAACTTCGGCAACACCGCTAGCAAGCCGGCCATGGAAGTCGAGGTGCCCTGGAACACGTCGGGGGCATAAAAGTGGAACGGCACGGCCGTGATGCGAAAACCTAACCCCGCGACCACCATCGCCACGGCAATCTGCAAGAGGCCTACGCTCACCATGCCGGTCGGTTCGGCGAGCGATTGCTTGAGCCAGACAAAGTTGGTCGAGCCGGCACACCCAAAAAAGATGCTGAGACCATAGAGCACAAAAGCCGACGAAAAAATGCTCAGTAGAAAATACTTGGCCGTCGCTTCGAGGCCGCCGCTGTCGCTCCGCGAGAGATAGAGCAAGATATAGGTCGGGATGCTCACCAGTTCGAGCGACACAAAGAGCGCGATCGAATCGTTTGCCGTGGCCACCAGATTCGTCCCCGCCACGAGCAAAAGTAAGCAAGCGATCTGCTCGGCGGCATAGCGGGGATGGAGTTGCTCGGCGGTAAAAATTAGCAGCACCAGGCCGACGATGAACCCAGCGGGCCGTAACACTTGGGCCAGCGTATCGTCGAGAAACGCCACGCGCGCGGGATCGACGGTCACTTCCGCCGGCCAGAACAAGTAGACGGCCCCCGCCGCGAGTAGGGCCAGTGCGCCGAACCACACGCTTCTCGTGCGCACCCGCTGTCGAGCTTCTGGCGAAACGGCTGATGCGAAGCAGGCCCATAGCACCAACAGCGACGCGGCGAAAATCAAAATAAACTCGGGCACCAAAACGCGCGCGGTGCCCAGCATGTTCGTGGTCAGATCGTTCATGGGACGGCCTCCCGGGGTTTTGCCGGCAAGACTGCAGCCAACTGGGTATCCGTTGGGTTTGACTCAGCAGCCAAGGGATCCGGCAGCTTGTCGGCGTAGATCGCCGCGAGCGCGTCCACTTCAGGCTTCATGACGTCAAGGAACGGCTGCGGAAAGACGCCGATGAACAAACAGAGCGCCATAATCGGTGCCAGCGAAGCGATTTCCCGGCCATTGAGATCGGTCACATTTTGGTGCGCCGCCATTTTCTTACTCGGCGTGCCAAAAAGCACGAGCTGCAACATGTTGAGCAAATACCAAGCACCGACAATGATGCCGAAGGTGGCGACAATCGCATAACCCGGATGCACGCGAAACATGCCCATGAGCGACAGTATCTCGCCCACAAAGCCGTTGAGTCCCGGCAGGCCCATGCTGGAGAGACACGCGAACACCAAGCAGCAAGAGAACACTGGCAAGCGTGAAGCGAGTCCCCCCATGTCGTCGAGTTGGCGCGTGTGGAGCCGCTCGTAAATCATGCCCACCAACAAGAACAATGCCCCGGTCGAGAGGCCGTGATTAATCATTTGCAACGTGCCGCCGGCGATCCCTTCGGAATTGAGCGCGAATAAACCCAACATGCAAAAGCCCAGATGGCTCACGCTGCTATAGGCGACGAGGCGTTTCATGTCGCGTTGGCTCAACGCGCAAAACGCGCCGTACAGAATGCCGATCACCGAGAGAGTGGCGACCAATGGCACGCCGATGTCGGCCACGCCCAACGGTAAGAGCGGCATGGCAAGCCGCAGAAAACCGTAGGAGCCAAGTTTCAACAACACGCCGGCGAGCAGGACCGACCCCGCCGTGGGGGCCTCGACGTGCGCCAACGGCAACCAGGTGTGGAAGGGGAACAACGGCACTTTGATCGCAAAACCGGCGAACAACGCGAGGAACATCCAGAACTGCGCCGATTTCCAGAACGCGAGCAGTTCGGCATCCGCCGTGTCGAGTTGGCGGTGCATTTCTTGAGCCAGCTCGGGGATTGAGAACGTAAAGACTTCAGGATTCACTGAGTGGACCGTGAGCACCACGGCGAGCAAACCCAAGAGACTAATCAGGCTTCCCGTGAGCGTGTAAATGAAAAACTTCCCCGCGGCGTATTCCCGCTGAGTGCCACCCCAAATGCCGATGATGAAAAACAGCGGGATCAGTGTGAACTCAAAGAATACATAAAACAGAACAAGGTCGAACGCGCAGAACACGCCGAGCATCCCCGTTTCGAGAATCAACAGCCAGGCGAAAAACTCGGCGACTCGTACATTGATCGCCGTCCATGAGACGAGCACGGCTGATACGGTCAGCAGTGCGGTGAGCACCACGAGCATGATCGAAATGCCATCGATGCCGAGATAGGCTTCGATCTTGATGGGCGGACCGGTTTCGCGGGGAAACTCGAACCACGTCGTGCGGGTGACCATCTGCGGCGACATGATTTCGTCGGCGAGCAACTCGGGCGATGTCGTTTCATACTTCGCGGCCACGATTCCCGCCAGCACGAGCGTCGCGAGCGTCACCAGCAGGCTGAGCTTGCGCA
>JBGTMM010000509.1:0-2367 GCA_041743635.1 Bythopirellula sp. | reverse complement strand
CACCGGCGATGCCATTCGAGCGGGTGTACGGCTTGATGGCGTGTTTTTCAAAAGCTGGCGCTATCGTTCCCGAAAAGTCGTGGACGGCCCTGGGGAGACAGCCACCCAGCAACAGCGTTATACTCCCGTTGTGCTGGCGGCGACGGTGACTTGGCTACGGCAGACCCCCGCCGGGCAAAGTTGGTGGGGCTTAGTAGGGGGTGGCCTGATCTTCGCGGCAATGATTTTTGGTCTCGTTCGCATGGTGATTTCTTTCCGACAAGATCGACGCACGCGGCTGCCAGAAATACCACCAGATTTTTCCAAACTGTGAAGAGGTGAATAGGTCAGTAAGTGAGTAAGTGAGTATGTGAAGAACTGTTCGCCCAACCTACTCACCTACTCATTTACTCACCTAATTACTAAAGCCTATGAGCGTACTCTCCGAGCGACTTGCCGCCCCTCGCCGCACGCGAGTCGTCAAAAATCCGGTGCCGTGGTATACGCCGCGGTTCTGGCATGGTATGCGATTCTCGTCTTGGTTCCATGTGTTAGCTCGCAATCAGTTCAACGTTGGATTCTGCAAACTGCACACTGCCGCGAGCATTACTTGCGTGTCGGGGCTTAACAGCCTGCTCGCCGCGCTCGATACGCTGTTTTATGCACGCCAAGTGGCCAAGGTCGAAGTTCACGAGCCGCCCTTGTTTATCCTGGGACACTGGCGCGCTGGGACGACATTCTTACACGAATTGTTGATACGGGATCCCCAGCACACGTTTCCCAACACGTATCAATGCTTCGTGCCGCACCACTTTGTGTTCACCGAAAGTTGGCTCGCTCCCCTCACGAGCCTGTTGATCCCCAAGCGCCGCCCTATGGACAACATGGCGGCAGGTTGGAAGCGCCCACAGGAAGATGAATTCGCGCTCTGCAACTTGGGCGTGCCGACGCCCTACTTGTCGATGTTGTTTCCCCAGAGGGGGCCCGCGGACACCAAGTATCTCGATCTGCGTGAGTTGTCCGAGCAAGATCGCTCGAAATGGTGCGAGGAGCTCCACAATTTCTTCCGCCGGTTGACCTTCCGCGATCCGCGCCGCATTATCGTGAAATCTCCGCCCCACACGGCCCGCGTGCAAACGCTCCAGGAACTGTATCCCGAGGCGAAGTTCGTGCATATTGTCCGTGACCCGTATGAATTGTTCATTTCCACGGTGGGCCTGTGGAAGTCGCTCAACGAAGTCCAGCGGATGCAAGGGCTTGGCGATCAAGCGTGGCTCGAGGAATTTGTGCTCAGCACGTTCGAGCGGATGTACGCGGCATTTGAAGCGGATCGGCAACTCTTAGGCGAGCATCAGCTCGTGGAAATGAAATATGAGAATTTGGTGCAGAATCCGCTACAGTCGGTCCGCGATCTGTACGCAAAACTTGAGCTTGGTGATTTTTCGCTCGTGGAATCGGCGCTTGAAGAACATTTGGCCGAGGTGAAAAACTATCGGCCGAATCAATACGATATGCCCGAGGAGCAGCGGCAGGTGATTCGCCAGCGTTGGGCAGATTACATCGACCGCTACGGCTACTGACTCTGGCGAGGACACCAGCTTGGCATGTTCTGCTTCCAACGAGATGGCCCCCTTGCGGGAGTGCGAAGCCAACCCGGCCTATCCCGAGGCGGAGGGTCGCTTGCGACAAGGGCTGTTGAGCGCGAACAATCGCGTCGTGGAACTCGCCGCGCGACTTACTGGCCAACAGCAACGCAAATCGCTTACCAACGAATTGCGTTTGGCTTATGACCGATTTCTCGTGGGCGATGGGCAGAACGACCGCGGTTGTCTGGCCAAGACCGAGATTGTCGACGCCCTGCGGTTGTTGGATTACGACGACGAAGAGTTTTTTCTCGCCGGGATTCGCTATCATCAGTACGACCCACGCTTCGGCGGCTCGACCGACAGTGCCGACCGGCTGCGTGCGCTCTGCGGTTTTGCTCTGATTCAGCAAAGCCATCCGCGCGCACTCAGCGAGCTGGTCGATCTGCTCAGCGATCCGGAAAAGGCCGCGCGAGCCGGTGCCGCGCGGGCGATTGCGCATGGCGGAGGCCGGGAAAGCGAGCTTTTGTTGCGGCTCAAGATTGCGCTCGGCGACGGAGCGCCCGAAGTGATGGGAGAATGTTTCGCGGGGTTGTTGCGGCTTGATCCGCATCAGGCGATTCCTCGGGTCGCTCCGTACCTCGCCGACAAGTCGGAAGAACTCGCCTGCGAAGCCGCGATTGCACTCGGCGAAACGCGGCTTCCGGCGGCGCTATCCCCTTTGCAAAGCCAGTTGCGCCGCACGACGAGTGGTGAATACGTGCGAGTCTTACTCACGGCAGTCGGCTTGTTGGGAACGCCGGAA
>JBGTMM010000508.1:0-2366 GCA_041743635.1 Bythopirellula sp. | reverse complement strand
GAAAACCATGCGGTTGAGGGCTTCGAGTTCCGCGGCGGTTTGTTCCCAAGTGCAGTTAAAGGGGCTGGCAAAGAGATTGAGGTGGAAGTGATACATAAGCACGGACTTTTTCAACGCTAGATTCTGGCTCTCCGCGCATTGTCGATTGCATAGCAATGTACCAGAATTGGGAAACTTTCACACGACGCTCGGATAAGTTGTCTAGCGCACTCTTCTGTTCTCGCGGAGGCCGATCATGACGTTAATTTTCACTTCATCGCGGTTTGGGGTGTTGGCATACCTGTCGTTCGGATTGCTCCTTCACTCTCAGTGGGTGATGGCTGCTGATCCGGCCTCGACCGCCGCTACCAACAAACCCTCCGGACTAGTTGCCGAGGGGCACGATAGGCGCATCGACTTGATCTGGGATCGCGTCTCGTTGAACGACGAACAGTGGTGGAACGTTTACCGTGCCAAGCAGGCCGCGGGACCTTGGGAGAAACTCAACCACCGACCGCACACGATCCACGTCTACAGTGACTTCATTGGTGAAAACGACAAAACATTCCACTATCGGGTGACCCAATTGGTACGGGATGCGACCCTGGGGAATACCAATGCTGCCACGCGAAATGGGCGTCGTGCGCGCGATGCGGAGAACGAGTCCGAACCTTCGGAGACAGTCGTTGAGACCACCGTCGCGATGAGTGAAAGCACGTTGCTCGACTCAATCCAGAAGTCGTGTTTTCGTTACTTTTGGGATTTCGGCCATCCCGTGAGTGGACTAGCGCGGGAAGGATTCTTGCATCGTCGGTACATCACGACGACGGGCGGCACGGGATTCGGCATGATCACCCTGGTGGTTGGCGCGGAACGGGGCTTCGCGTCGCGGGCCGAGGTCGCCGAACGCTTGCTCAAGATGGTCACGTTCCTTGAAGAAAAAGCCACGCGCTACCACGGAATCTGGTCGCATCACCTGCGGGGCGACACCGGCGCGACGCTTCCCTTTGCGGGCAAGGAAGACAACGGCGGCGACATCGTGGAGTCGGCCTTCCTGATGGAAGGAATGTTGTGCGTACGCGAATATTTTGACCGTGACAATCCCGTGGAGAAGCAGTTGAGAGAACGCATCACCCGACTTTGGGAGGAAGCCGAATGGAGCTGGTACCAACAGCCGGGCGACAAGATGCTCACGTGGCATTGGTCGAAGGAGTACGGCTTCGTCAAGAACCACAAGTTCCATGGGTTCAACGAGTGCATGATGGCGTACTTGTTGGCGATCGCGTCGCCGACTCATGCAATCGCTCCCGACAGCTATTATCTGGGCTGGGTCGACAAAGAGGCCAACTATGTGAACGGCAATACCTACTATGGGATTGTGCAACCCGTGGGGAAGCCTATGGGTGGTCCTTTGTTTTTTACCCACTACTCGTACTTGGGCCTCGACCCGCGAAAACTGGACGACGCCTACACCAATTATTTTGAGAACAACCGGGCGATTAGCCTTATTAACCGAGCGTATTGCGTTGATAACCCTCGAAACCATGAAGGCTACAGCGAGCGGGTTTGGGGTTTAACGTCCAGCCAGAATCCCGAGGGCTATGGAGCCCACCAGCCAGGAAGTCAGAGCGACAACGGCACGATCGCGCCGACGGCGGCGATCAGCGCCATGCCCTACACGCCCGAGGAGTCGCTGGCTACGTTGCGGCACTTTTATTACGAAATGGGGGAGCAGTTGTGGGGACCCTTCGGATTCTACGATGCCTTTAATCCTGGAGCGGACTGGGTTTCTCCCAGCTACTTGGCAATCGACCAAGGGACGATGGCCCCCATGATCGAGAATCATCGCACGGGCTTGCCGTGGAAGATATTTATGAAGTCGGACGTCGCGGAGGCCATCCTGGAGAAATTGGCCGCGGCTAAGTCGTCGGCAAACGTGGGTGAGGAAGCTCCGGCTCGCTAGGGGAGCTGATGCCCCATTTTGTCGCGTTTGACGGCGAGATAGCCGGCATTATGTTCGTGAATCGGCGGCACGATGGGGACCTGATCGACGACTTCCAAATCGAACCCGCCATAGATGAAAGCGTCGGTTTTCTTGGGATTGTTCGTCAGGAGCCGCACCCGCGTGAGTCCCAAATCCTTGAGCAATTGAATCCCCACGCCGTAATCGCGGGGGTCGGCTTTGAAACCCAGCGCCAAATTCGCTTCGACTGTGTCGAGCCCTTCGTCCTGCAGCTTGTAGGCTTTGATTTTCTCGACCAGCCCGATGCCCCGGCCCTCTTGGGGCAGATACACAAGCACGCCGCAGCCTTCGCGGCTGATCATGTCGAGGGCCATGTGCAATTGGTCGCCGCAATCGCAGCGCAAGGATTCGAGCAAGTCCCCCG
>JBGTMM010000507.1:0-5142 GCA_041743635.1 Bythopirellula sp. | reverse complement strand
GATTGTGGTCGATTACGATCAGGTGCTCGACGTTGATGACCTTCCGGATGAATTGGCCGCCAACAGTAATCATGCGGCGGTGGATGCCGGTGTTAAGGGCCTGGCGGAACTGGTCGGTAAGTCGCTATCCGATCTCGAAGGGATGTTCATCGCCGAGACGCTTGATTTCGCCGGTGGCAACCGCGAAGAAGCGGCCCGCATGCTGGGCATCGGCGAACGCACGCTCTACCGGAAAATCAAAGAATACGAGTTGTGAAGACGGAGTGCGGATTTCGGAATGCGGAATAAAGAAACACGCCAATCCACAATCCCCAATCCAAGATCCGAAATCATCATCATGCCCACCATCCGCCAGCTACCAACCAGTGTTGTCAACAAAATCGCCGCCGGCGAGGTGATCGAACGGCCGGCGAGCGTCGTCAAGGAATTGGTCGAGAACTCGGTCGATAGCGGCGCGACGCGAATCGACGTCACGGTCGACGAGGGGGGCACCGAACTCATTCGAGTGACCGACAACGGTTGCGGCATTGCGGCCGATCAATTGCCGCTGGCCGTCGCGAGTCACGCCACCAGCAAAATCGCGGAAGCGGACGATCTCTTCCACGTCACCACGCTGGGCTTTCGCGGTGAAGCACTCGCTTCGATTGCCGAGGTGAGCCGCTTGGTGCTGCGCAGCCGCCCGGCTGATTGCGAAGCGGGGGCGGAGTTGGAAGTCGTTGGTGGACGCGCCGAACCGATTCGTCCCGTCGGTTGTCCCGGGGGAACGACCATCGAGGTGCGGCAGATTTTTTTCAACACACCCGTGCGCCATAAATTCTTGCGCACCACGCAAACCGAGATGGGCCACATCAGTGAGGTGGTCACACGGCTGGCCCTCGCCGCGCCCAACGTGCATTTTTCTCTTACGCATGGCGGGCGATTGATGTATGACCTGCCAGCGGTGAGCGATTTGCGCACGCGCATCACCGTGCTGTTTGACAAGGAAATAGCCGATGCCCTGATTGAAATCGAGAGTTCCGACGAGCAAGTGCGGCTCTCGGGCTACGTGGCCAATCCCAGCCAAAGCCGCGGCAATAACCGGCTGCAATATCTGATGCTCAACGGCCGCACCATTCGCGACCGTTCGTTGCAACACGCACTCGGGGAGGCGTATCGGGGCTTGTTGCTCACGGGGCGTTATCCAATCTGCTTTTTAAATATGGAACTCTCGCCCGCTTTGGTGGATGTGAACGTCCACCCCACAAAACTCGAAGTCCGCTTTCAAGACGGCGGGCGGATTTATAGTCAACTGCTCGGCACGCTGCGGAACAAGTTTCTCACCACCGATCTGGTCGCGCGTGGTTCGTTTCCCGAACGGTCTGATCCCGATGCAGAAATCGCCAATGGCACGAGCGAGCTCTACGCTTGGGCCAAAAATCAGCTTAGCCGCGAACCGTTCAGCCAATCGCAGTTCAGCAATTTTTCGCAGAGCGAACTCACGCGCGGCACGCCGAGTGACGCCTTGCAGTTGCACACCTTGGAAGCCACTTTTCACGGCGCGCCACGAACTCCAGCCATTCGCGTTGATACGGTGGCAGCATCAAGCGCGCCGATACCGTCCGCACATTTTTCCTCGCGCGCGATTCAGATTCACAACCGCTATTTGGTCGTCGAGAACGCCGACGGCCTGGAAGTGATCGACCAGCACGCGCTCCACGAGCGGATCCTCTATGAACAACTCCGTGAAAAAGTGGCGCAAGGGCAGCTCGAAAGTCAGCGGCTGTTGGTTCCCGAACCGGTCGACATGGCCGGCTGCGAAGCGGGGTTGCTTCTGGAACATCGCGAAGTGCTCGCGCAATTGGGGCTGGAGATCGAACCTTTCGGCGGTGAGACGGTCCTGGTAGCGGCCTACCCGGCGATGCTGGCCAATTTCAGTCCCCGCGAAGTGCTCTCTGGCTTGGTCGAACAGTTGCAAACGGGGGGCAAACGGCCCGAATCGCGAGACTTGCTCGACGAACTGCTGCACATGATTGCCTGCAAAGCCGCCATCAAATTCGGTGACCGGCTGACTCCCGAGGAGGTCGAGGCCCTCTTGGCGCAGCGGCATTTGGCCCAGGATCATCATCACTGCCCGCACGGTCGGCCCACGACCCTCACATTTACCCGCGAAGAATTGGATCGCCAATTCAAGCGGATTTGAATTCACAAGTGATTTCGAGCAAAATGTAGTCTCATCGTTAAACCGCAAGCGATCGCTTGCGGTTTAACGAGCGGCCTAAATCTCAAAGAATTATCTGTATTTGTCTTGTTATTGAAAGTTTTCTTCGCATGATTTGTGTTGCCATCGGACGCAGTCGCCATAAACACATCATGGCCGAGCACCGCCATTTGGCGGAGCAAGGGGCCAAGCTGGTGGAGCTGCGCCTGGATTACGTCACCAGCAAAATCAACATCCGTCGGTTGCTGGCCGAACAGGATGATCTGGATTGTCAGGTCATTGTCACATGTCGTCGCCTCGAAGATGGGGGCAAGTGGAGCGGCACGGAAGAAGCGCGGCAACTTCTCTTGCGCGAAGCAATCGCCGAGGAAGTGGATTACGTTGACATCGAAGAAGATATTGCTTCACGGATTCCCCGCTTCGGCAAAACTAAGCGAATTATCAGCTATCACAATTTCCGTAAGACGCCGGAGAACTTGCGCGAGCTGCATTCCGAGATGGCCCAGCTCGATCCTGACATCGTCAAGATCGCCACGATGGCTAACGACCCGCACGACAACGTGCGGATGCTCGAGATGATGCAGGAAAGCGAGATTCCCACAGTGGCCATGTGCATGGGGGACGTCGGCACTCCCTCGCGGATTCTGGCCGCCAAGTTCGGTGCCCCCTTCACCTACGCCACGTTCCACCACGAACGCACCTTGTCCCCGGGGCAACTCAGCTTTCAGCAAATGATCGAGGTCTACCGCTACGACCAGCTTGGTCCCGAAACAGCCGTGTATGGGGTGATCGCCGACCCAGTGGGACATAGCCTCAGTCCACACGTGCATAATGCGGCCTTCGAGAATAAGGGAATCAACGCCGTCTATGTGCCGTTCCGCGTGCCATCGGATGGCCTCGCTCAATTCATGGTTGATGCCCCTCGGCTGGGAATTAAGGGCTTAAGCGTCACGATTCCCCACAAAGAGGCAATCGCCAAGCATCTCACCAAGGTGGATCCCGCCGTGAAAAGCATTGCCGCCGTGAACACGGTCGTGTTCGACGGCACGGAAGTGATCGGCTACAACACCGACTACAACGCGGCGATGGACTGCATCGAGTACTCGCTGGGAGAAATCGGCGCGAAGCCGAGCCCCGTGAAGAACAAACGCGTGCTGGTCCTGGGTGCTGGAGGCGTCGCGCGACCCATCGTTTATGGACTAAAGAACCGAGGCGGACTCGTGACAATCGCCTCGCGCACGAAACAGCGCAGCGACCGACTGGCCAAGGATTTCGATTGTAAAGCGATCGACTGGGAGTCCCGCCAACGCGCGATGTGCGACATTATCGTCAACTGCACCCCCATCGGCATGCACCCCAATGTTGATGAATCGCCGATCAGCAAAACTTTTTTGAAGCCGTCGATGCTGGTGTTCGATACGGTCTACAACCCCGAGTCGACGTTGCTCATCAAGGATGCTCGTGCGCGGAATTGCGAAGTCATCACGGGGATCGAGATGTTCGTGCGGCAAGCGCAATTGCAATTCTTTTTGTTCACGCGGCAGGAAGCTCCCCCGAATCTCATGCGAGAAGTTCTGAAGAAAGCGATTGGGCCCATCGGTGGAGCCCGGTGAAACCACAAAGCCGCGACCGTGGGTCGCGTCCAGGCGCGACCAACGGTCGCGGCTTTATGCCATGACCGACCAGCGCCCCATCGCACTCATCGGCTATCGCGGCACGGGCAAAACGACCGTCGCGCAACTGTTGGCGCGGCGGTTAGGTTGGGATTGGGTCGATGCCGACGTGGAAGTGGAACTCCGCGCGGGCAAATCCATTGCGGCGATCTTTGACGATGAGGGCGAAGCAGCTTTTCGCGATCTCGAAGCGCAAGTCGTTGCCGAGCTTTGTGCGCGCCAGCGCTGCGTGCTGGCCCTCGGCGGAGGAGCAATCTTGCGGGAAACAAACCGCCATGCCATCGCCACTTGCCAAGCCGTGGTCTGGCTGCGGGCCTCGGCCGAGGTGCTTGCCGAGCGGATTGCCCAGGATGCGACGACCGCTGGGCGGCGTCCCAACCTGACTAATCACGGCGGACGGACCGAAATCGAGGCCCTCTTGGCCGAACGGGAACCATTTTATCGCGGGTGTGCTACGCTTGAGGTCGATACGGAAAGTAAGGAACCCGCCGAGATTGCCGATGAAATCTTCAAGCTTTTCCGGCATCGGGACGATGCCGGCTAACGAAGACGCAATGTTCTTGAAAAACTAGAATGCTCAGCCGTCCGCGACGAATTGAAATATGATTCTTGCCGCGCTTTCACCGTCGCTTGTGCTCGTGGCCGTGTTTCTGTTGGGAACGGTGCTCGGTTCGCTCGCCAATTGGGCGATTTATCGGTTGGCGTGGAACGCGCGGGAAATCTCACCCTGGGGGCCCAAGCCAAAGAGCGCTAAGCCGCGAGCGGCTTTGGATCGCGTGCCGATGATCGGGTGGTTGGGCCTCGCGCGAGAGAGCGAGATTCATGGCCGTGGGTTTTGGGTGCGGCCCATGTTGTTGGAAGTCGCGATGGGCGCGGGACTCGCCGCACTCTGTTGGTGGGAAGTTTTTCAGGGCGGCTTGATTGTCCCACAGCTTGTTGAGTTTTTAGAAACTGGACTTGAGCAACAGATCACGATTTCACCCAGCGCCGTCCCCTTACCAGCGGTCTGGCCGACATTCTTGAGCCACATGCTGTTGATCACGTTGATGGTCGCGGCGAGCTTTATTGATATTGATGAAAAAATCATTCCCGACGAAATCACCGTGCCGGGAACGATTCTCGGACTTGTGGTCGCCGCCTGCTTGCCGTTGAGTTTACTGCCTCTGGCAAGTTTTCCAGACAAGATGCCTCCGTTAGGAACTGCCGTGCCATTGCCACAGATCGCCCCCGGCGTCATGGCCATTGTGGAACCGACGACACTTTCGTCACCGA
>JBGTMM010000506.1:0-3756 GCA_041743635.1 Bythopirellula sp. | reverse complement strand
CGATACAAGGTTTCTCGCCCCAGTTCGGTCATGTCCGACAAGGGGGCCATCCCTCCCAGGCGTGCCTTGGCAACATGGCGCAAAGATTCGGTAAAAAGCTCCATATTGCCGTCGGCCAGACATTCATCCAGATAGATCGCGGCAGCTTGCGGGTCACGCAAAACTTCATGGCGAGTTTCATCAAATGATTGACTCGGTTTAGGTTTACTCTGCTTCTTCCTCATGATCGTTCTTCCTTTGTTCATATTCCGTCAAACGTGCTTTGGCTAAAGCGATCGTTTTGTTTTGGTCGCGCTTGCTTGAACCAGCCAATAACAGAATTATTTTTCTACCGATCACTACATAAAATATCCGGTATCCGGGGCCATAGTGCTCTCGCATTTCAAAAAGTCCGGGAGCGTTTTTAATTGCTTTCCAGTCACCAAAGTTACCGAAAGACGCTCGATCTACTCGAGCCGTTAGCTTGGCACGAGCGACCCTATCCTTCAGAGAGATCAACCACTCCCGAAATGGCATCTTGCCTACGGAATTGACGTACTCCTCAACGTAGTATCGCTTCATGCTGTTTAATTGTATCTCATAAGATACAATAATGCAACATCGGTTTTCGTGAGTTGGCTACGCAATGAAAAAACGAATAAAGGGAACGCCACTTGCCGGCGTTCCCTTCAATTTCTCTGCCCTGACCCGCTCGCGCGCGGAGCTTATTTGCGATAGCCGAGCGTTTTGACGATGCCCAACATTTCTTCAAAGTTGATGAAGCGACGGCGGTGGATCAGTTTGTATTGGTCGATCGCGCGGGCCAACTCGGCGGCTTCCGGCGAAAGGTCATCGTGGCCGTTGGCAAATTGACGGCGTTCCTTGCCAGGGCCCGAGGTTTCGTTGCGCGGTTCACGGCGATCTACAAATTCGGTGATGGCAAATTCAGGGGAGGCAAACGGTGCGGCGAAACTGGACATGGCAAGCTCCTGGCGAGATTGGGACGAAGCTGAGGCGGGGCAAACTAACAAAGCATAGCTTATTCTCCGAGGATGGACGTCGAAAGAATTCAGTCCAGCTATCTGAGGCCGTCCGGGAATTCCGGGTGGCACGCCCTGAAAAGGGCGTGGTGACAGCGATTTCAATGCGACCACGCCCTTCGCAAAGCCTCAGGGCGTGCCACCCCTGGTAGGTCTCAATTTCCGGACGCCCTCAGCTATCTAGCTGAGACAGACATGTCTCCAAGATTCCCGGACCGCGTGGCGGTCCGGCTAGAAGTATTGATGCAATCGTAGCGATTGCACTGGCTACCGGCGAATGGTCCCGCCGGTATTCACGTCGTCGTACTGTTGCAACTCAGCAAGCATAACGCGGCTCGGTCCGTGCGACTCGTCGAGTGCCAGAGCAGTGCGGAGCGTGTTGGTGGCCGCGTCGCGCTGGCCGGCGGACTGCTCCGCCTGGGCCAACTGAAAAAGCAAATCGGGCTGGGGTTGTGCACACAAACTGGCGGCATGCAAACTTTCCACGGCTTCCTGGTGCCGACCCAACGAACCATACGCCAAGCCTTCGAGCCACAGAACTTGCTGGGGTTCTTGGCCGGGCGGATACGTGTCGAGTAAGCAATGCAAGGTCGACAAACTTCGTTGTGGCTTGCCGAGTTCAAATTGGATTTGCGCGACTTCCAACAAGGCGGCGGTGTCTTGCGGTGCGAAACGCAAGGCGTGTTGCATGTCGGCTAAGGCACGATCCAACTCGCCCCGCTGTCGGTACAACCGACCACGTAGTGCCCAGGCGCCTGCAAGATTGGAATCCAAAAGAATTGCTTCCTCGGTGCGTTGCATGGCCCGTTCATGTGCGCCAACAGCGAGCAACATTTCTCCCGCGCGAATCACGGTCGGGGCATGGCGCGGATCAAGGCGCACGGCCGCTTCAATCTGCACGGCGGCATCACGATAGGACTCCTTTTTCCACAAGGCCTCGGCCAGGTTACGCCGGGCGTCAATGTCGGAAGGGCTCGCCGTCACGGCTTTCGAGAGCAGCGATTGAGCGCGGTCCAACTCGCCGGTTTCCATGGCCGTGATTCCCTCGCGAGAGAGTTCCCGGCAATTGGTGAGCGACTCGGGCACGACCTGCTTTTTTCGACAGAGCGCGCAGCCGGAGTGCGGCAATACGAACGCGCCGGCGATCACAGTCAGCAGGAGTTGGCGAGAAAAGCGAAGCATTGACGACTAATTGGTGATGATAAGAAAATAGGGGCCGATAATAGCAAAACGATTAAGCGCCCCACAACTGCACTAATTTGGTATGTTCGATTGCTAGCAAACATTCACTTTTTTGAACCCCCAATATCATGCCAGCGACCTTCGATCAACATGGCCTGCGTTTTGAGTATCCCGACAACTGGTCGCTCGATCAGGGGCAAGACATTGACGCAAATCAGCAAGTGGTAGTTTCCAGTCCGCACACGGCCTTTTGGCAATTAACCAAGCATCCGCCGGGGACCGATTTAGAACCTTTGTTCGACGAAGCCCTCGCGGCCTTGCGCAGCGAATATCAAGACATTGAGGTCGAACCAGAAAGCGAAATCGTCGAGGGACAGTTGGTGACGGGCTTCACGGTCAATTTCTTTTTTCTCGATTTGACGAACACTTGCTGGCTACGCGGAATTGAAACAGCCGCGGCCAACTACTTGGTGGTTTGCCAAGCGGAAGACCGCGAATTCGCGCAGGTGGGCCTAGTGTTCCGCGCGATGCTCGCAAGTGTGCTGCGAAATCTCGTCGCGGATGAGCAGTGAGTTGCAATTCTTACATGCCGGCAGAGCCAGCGCAGGCATGAAAATGTCGCTCTAATCCCGCGTGATTCAGCGAGTTCGTTCGATTGAAAGCGAATGACGAACAATTGGCACGAGCCATGCGTTACTCACAACATGTCCGCGAGTCACGCTCAACTAACAACACTTTCACCCGCACAAGTGAGTTCCGTTAGCAAAAAACGTGAATCGCCAATCTCGTCTGAGTGCGTCGATCTATGACGCTGCGAAAACCCGTCACGGGCAATTACGAGTGGGAACACAATGAGGAACCGGTTGGCATCCCTCGCAGGGCCAACCGGTTCCTTTTGTTTTGCGCGCTGCAAGCAGCGGCGCTACTTGCCCAGTTCGCCATCTCGCTGAAATCCGCAAGGTTTATTCAAGCGGTAATCACGGCTAGTCGAAATTGAGGTTGAGCCGCGCTGCGCGCGCTCCAGGAAATTTTCGTAGCCGCGTTTCAACGAAACGCATGGCAGTTTCATCAAGGAATCGCATGTCGGCAGGCATCGAGTACACCCCCCGCAATCGTCGAGGACTTGTGTCCTACTTCACCGAACCCATCACGGAACTGGGGGGGGTGGTGCTGCGCTCGATCGAAACATTGGGAGACATCACGCTCTTCACCTGGCAAACGATGAAGTGGCTCATGACCCGTCTCCCTCATCGCGACACGCTCTACAACAACATGTATCAGATCGGCGTGTTGAGCCTGCCGGTGGTGGCGCTCACGGGAACGTTCATCGGCATCATTTTGGCCGTGCAATCGTATAACCAATTCCGCGCGTTTGGCTTGGAGACGCAGCTCGGCGGCGTAATCAATCGCACGATGCTGCGCGAATTGGGGCCCGTGCTCGCCGCGACCATGCTCGCGGGACGCGTGGGCAGCGCAATGGCTGCCGAACTCGGCACGATGCGCGTGACCGAGCAGATCGACGCGCTGTCGAGCATGGGTGCCAACCCGGTTCAAT
>JBGTMM010000505.1:0-3496 GCA_041743635.1 Bythopirellula sp. | reverse complement strand
CGTAACGCCAAGCCGTAATTTCTGATTTATGGTTGCTGATTTATGATTTGTGCGCGCAAGGAGAGCGTATCGCATTGAACGCGTCTTCACATCATCAATCATAAATCCTAAATCATACATCTCTCTTACTCTTGTTCACTTTCCAGCGTGCCGCCCGAGAAATTCGACAGCGTATCGGCTATGTCGCCGGTGAAGGGACCGGTGGGGAAAAGTAACAACTGGTCGGTATCGTATGCAAAAATGCTAAAAACACTCAGATCACCCCAGGCATCATCGAGTCCAGGATGAAGTATTTGAAATTTCTTCTTATTAACGAAATGAATGTCGGCGGCAGCCGGCGTAGTGCCGGTGTACCCTTCGCGAAGTTTCTTGACCGCAAAGAGATTTAAGGCGAGATCGCCGGACATATCGAGATCGTAATCGATAGGATCATGTCGCGAGGCATCAAAGTAGACATAGGAGCTTTCCGAACCCTCAGGTTTATAAGTCCAAAGATTGATCCGGCGGCGCTGCAAATTACCGTTGACCGTAATTTCATAATTAATGTAGCGACCAGCCGTTTCATCAAAGAAGCCATCTTCTGTTCGCGGACCTAAGCGTGGTAAATCAAATTCATAAGTAGAAGCACGATTCTCTAAAATCTCATCGCTGAGCACAGGGATCGTGCTGGGAGTATTAGCATTGGCGAATGACGGACCTCCCGGACCTGAAATCGGATAGACCGGATCGCTGCTAAATCCGCCAAGCCAAAAGTAAACCGCCTCAGCGGCGTTCATGCCCTGGCTGACGTTTCCTGAAATGGTCGATGGCAGGCCCAAACCACCCGACAGTGCCTGTATCAGCGCGGCAGGTTCGTTATGGCGTGGGAAAGCTTTCCGAAATGTCCGCTCCATATCGTTCTTGACCATATTGTGAACAGCAACGCCCGCATAGTTTTGCTGCGTCGTAGTAAGAGTATTCATCGCATTCGGCGGATACGCCCCGCCGGTGCCAGTCTTGAACCGCTCCATCGCGTCGGTCAATTGCCCGATCTCCAGCGTAATCGCGGCCCGCTTGGAGGCCCGCAGGGCGTTCATCGCCCCCGCCGTGATCAGACTTGCCAGAATCGCGATGATCGTAATCACGACCAAGAGCTCGGTCAAAGTAAATGCGGAGTGCGGAGTGCGGAGTGCGGAGTGGCGGATTGCGGCTACGTCCCCAGCCCCCAGCCCCCAGCCCCTAATGTCCGGCACCTTTCCACTGACCCCTGTGATTTTCTTTTCCATGGCAATCTCTCCTACTTAGCTCGCTGAGCCTTCAAGTTATGTCTGAATGCAAATCACGTGCGCGGGGCCAAAATTTCCCGGCGATTCGTTGAATCGCGGCTATTTTGGCCATCATACCCGCCCCCTCGTCTCAGAATGCGACTAAAACCCCTCTTTAACCCCCCGAGTGGCGATTTATCTCAACCTGAGGCGCCGGCCGAGTGGCTCCGATGCCACAGACGATTGTAGCGAAATAAGACAGGGGAAGGCGCTAGGCGCTGGTTTCTAGGCGCTAGTTTCACAAAAAAAACTAGCGCCCAGCGCCTAGTAACTAACGTCTCCACTACCCCGTCAAGCCGTTGATCAGTTCCACCAGCGGGATGAAGAGCGCGATCACGATGAAACCGACCGCACCACCGAGGAACAAGATCAGCAGCGGTTCCATCAGCTTGGTGAGGCCGTCGGTGAGTACCGCGACTTCTTCGTCGTAGGTGTCGGCCACCTTGTAGAGCATCGTGTCGAGCTCGCCGGTTTCTTCGCCAACGTCGACCATGTTCACCACAATGTCGTCGACGACCCGCTGGCGGTATTTCATCATGTAAATCAGAATTCCCACGGGCCCGCCAATGAAGCAGAACCAGAAGAAGGCGGCCACGGGATGGAAGCTCAGTTTTGAGTATTCCTTGAGGGGCTGGGCAATCGCGTCACCCTCGCGAATCCGCTCACTCACGCGCATGTACAGCTTTTCAAACACCGCGTTGCCGGCCGTTTCGCGGGTGATGTTCAAGGCTTCCAGAATCGGCACGCCGGAGGAAATCAACGTCCCCAGGGTCCGCGACGTGCGGGCCATGATGTTCTTCTCGATGAGGTTCCCAAAGATGGGCACCTTAATCGCAAACTGGTCCCAACCCATGCGGCCCGCTTTGAATTTGCGAATCAGTTTAATGGTGAGCCAAATCGCGATCGGAATCCCCGGGATCAGGTACCAATAGTCGACGCACCACTGCGAAAACGCGATCAAATAGACCGTCATCAGCGGCAGCTCAAGTTCAAAGTCATCGAAGATGGCCTGGAAGCTCGGCACGATCTTGATCATGATAAACGTCAAAATGCCGACCGCGACCGTCACCACCACGACCGGATAAATCATCGCGGATTTGACTTTGCGTTTCAAAGATTCGGCCCGTTCCTTGAAGTCGGCAAGCCGCTGCAAAATCACTTCCAGCGCACCGCCGGCCTCACCGGCTTTGATCATGTTCACATACAAGCGGTCGAAAGCCTTGGGGGCCTTGGCCATCGCTTCGGAGAGCGTGTCGCCTGCTTCGATGGCTTCGCAGGTGTCTTCGAGCGAGTATTTCAAGCGTCCCGGTTTGGATTGTTCACTAAGAATGCGCAAGGATCGCAAAATCGGCAGGCCGGCGTCTTGGAGAATCGAGAGCTGCCGAGTGAACGCGGTGAGGTCTTTCGACCGAATGCCGCCGAAGACGAAGCCCCGCTTCTTTTTGGCGCCACCCCCGTCGGCCTTTTTGCGCGCCTTCTTGACGGAGATCTTCGTGACGAAGTACCCCATCTGCCGAATCGTGGCTTGAGCATCTTCTTCGCTCGGAGCATCGATCACGTCTTTGATCTCCGCGCCGGTCGAATCCATCGCTTCAAATTGAAAAGTGGGCATGGCGTTTTCCTGGAAGCCGTTAGCTGTCAGCTATTAGCTCTTAGCCAGACAAGTCTGATCTCTGTCACCGTTATAGCACGTCATTCCGAGGCGAGCCTTGCGAGCGGAGGAATCTGGGTTCAAACATCACACGTCGTCAAAGCGAGCTGGTGATGAACCCAGATCCCTCGGTCGGCGTCACAAAAAATCAAAATTGGCCCTCGGGATGACATTCACGCATTCTGGCCAATTGCTGACGGCTAACAGCTAATAGCTTATTCTACCCTTCTATAATCGTTTCGCGCACAACTTCCTCGGGGGTCGTCACCCCTTCGTAGGCAACTTTCATGCCCGCGTCTCGTAAGGTGAGCATACCACCCTTTTGAGCCGCATTGCGCAACTCGTCGGTCGAAGCGTTCTGCATGATTAACTCACGCAACTCGTTGTTCATAATCATCAACTCGAAAAGCCCGACGCGGCCTTTATATCCAGTATTATTACAATTTTCGCAGCCGGAGCCACGATAAAATTTCTTTCCCTTAATTTGAGCGGCCGTAAGCTGTAAATCGTCGAGAATTTCCTTACTGGGCACATACTCCTC
>JBGTMM010000504.1:0-4570 GCA_041743635.1 Bythopirellula sp. | reverse complement strand
GGATCCCGCTCCGTGACGGCGTCTCGGGCGCCAGGACACGATCGATCTCCACGCGACCGCTGGCTCTCCCACTGCGCTGCGGGAGAACTAGCTGACTGATGTGATAACAGATTTTCGTCTTTTGAAAACATACAAGACACGGAGGACACGGAGTTTTTTACCACGAATCAAACGAATCGCACGAATGGGGATTAATTTGCGTTATTCGTGCTACTAACGGTTCAAGTTTTCGCAGCTCACGCAACTTTTTTGAACAGGAGTTAGCAGAAGAAGCAGAGTAAATATCCATAAACTGCCTCTGCCCCCTCTGCTTCCTCCTGTTCAATGATTTTTGGTTGCGGCCACCGGCCGCGCTGGGATATTCGTGGTTTATTTCTTAAGCGATTTGACTGTCGCTCGCTCCCCCTCGATACTGGCAATATGTCAGCCACCGCGACGCAGCGTGAATCGGTCTTTACCGCACGAGGGATCACCAAGACTTACCACATGGGCGAAGTGGACGTGCATGCCTTGCGGGGCGTGGACCTTGATTTGTTCAGCGGCGAGTTCGTCGTGCTGTTGGGACCATCGGGAAGCGGCAAGAGTACGCTCTTAAACATTCTCGGCGGGCTCGATTCGCCCAGCAGCGGCACAATCACCTACCGCGACAAGCAACTCACGAGTTTCGACGATGCGGCGCTCACCACCTATCGCCGCGAGCATGTGGGCTTCGTGTTCCAGTTTTACAATCTCATTCCCAGCCTCACCGCGCGGGAGAATGTGGCGCTCATCACCGAGATCGCCAAGAATCCGCTGGACCCCAGCGCCGCGCTGGCGATGGTCAATTTGCAGGATCGCATGGACCACTTTCCCGCGCAATTGTCCGGGGGCGAGCAGCAGCGCGTGGCGATTGCCCGCGCCGTGGCGAAACAGCCGGCCGTGCTCTTGTGCGATGAACCGACCGGCGCGCTCGACGTGGAAACCGGCATTCTGGTGCTCGACGCGATTCAGCGAATCAACCAGGACCTCGGCACGACCACGGCGGTCATCACGCACAATGCGGTGATCGCCGATATGGCCGACCGCGTGATCCATCTCTCCGGCGGGCATATTACTGGGATCGACGAGAATGTCACGAAGAAGGAAGCGCATGAGTTGACGTGGTAAAAACGGTTAGGCATTTACAAACACGGTGTGGTATAATTCAGTTATGAACACAAATTTGCAGAGCGAACGTGACGCATTCAGTGCTTTCATCGACAGACGAATGGTAAAAGTGCGCTCCGGTTTAAGTCTTGAAGATGCGCTTTCGGAGTTTCGCGCTTATCAACAAGAGCTATCCCACGCTCAAGTAAAAGTTCAAGAAGCAAAGGTCTCCAGCCAACGCGGCGAATCACAGGAATTGGATATCGACCAACTTGTCAGTGAAGTCACGGAAGATTTGATTGCCGACGGCATCCAAGAGTGACGCTGCTTAATGGCTAAGGCAAAGTGGACACGACCCGCTCGGCAAGATCTTAAAGCGATTGGCCACTATATTGGACACCGCGAACGTCGTCCTTCCGTCGCCGCTAAAATTCTTCGTGAAATTAATGCCAAGTGCGATGAATATGCCGAAGCATTTGCTCGCGGTTCGGTGATCGGCTCAGAAGCCTTCGACTTGGGCGAAGGTTGCCGAATTTTCACTCACAAGCGTTGGGTAATTGTCTTTGAGCCCATAAATGGTGGTATTGAAGTCTTGCGAATTCTCGACGGCAGTCGCGACTACCCGCGACTTTTTGGCTTGTAAAACTATCACACACTTCGTTTGGCGGCGGTGAGCGTGTTTACTAACAGCATCACGCGGGTTAGGGGTCCCACGCCGCCGGGGACGGGGCTGATTGCGCCGGCGACTTTGCTCACCGCGTCGTAATCGACATCGCCCACCAGTTCCGACTCAACACGATTGATTCCCACGTCGACCACCGTCGCGCCCGGGCGGACCATGTCGGCCGTAATAAAATTGGGGCGGCCGATGGCGACGACCAGAATGTCTGCCAGCCGCGTGATGGCGGGCAAATCGGCCGTGCGGCTGTGGCAGAGAGTGACCGTGGCGTCGGCCCCTTTTTGGGCGAGCATGATGGAGAGCGGTTTCCCCACGATGTCGCTGCGGCCCACGATCACCACATGCTTTCCTGCCGTCGCGATGTTGTTGCGTTTCAAGAGTTCCACCACGCCCTGCGGAGTGCAGGGCAGAAACACGGGGCGACCCTGCACCAGTCGGCCGACATTCTCTGGGTGAAACGCGTCGACATCCTTGGCGATGCTCACCGCTTCAAGAATCGCTTCGGCATTGATTTGCTTGGGCAACGGCAACTGCACCAAGATGCCGTGAACCCGCGAATCTTCGTTGAGTTGATCGATGATGGCCAAGAGCTGCGATTGGGTGGCATCCGGGGGGAGTTTTTCGAGCACGCTGGCGATGCCGACTTCCTCGCAATCGCGGCGCTTGTTGCGGACGTAGACTTCGCTCGCCGGATCGTCGCCAACGAGCACGGCAGCAAGGGTGGGTGTGATGCCCGACTGCTTGTGAAATGCGGCAACCTCTCTGGCCAGCTCTCGGCGGATTTGCTTGGCGAGGGTTTTGCCGTCGAGGATTTTAGCTGGCATGGGGGCGGGCATCGCGATTGGTATTAAAAGAATAGAGCGGGACAAGTCCCAGCGCTGCGCGGATGGAATAATGTTTTGCTCTGATTTTAACTCAGCACGATAGGTGTGAGCAGACCCCAGGCGTAGGTTTGGTCGAGTCCTTTCACGAGCCAGAGAGCGAAGCAGGCGTAAACCGCGGCTGCGGCATCGTCGGCAATCACGCCCCAGCCGCCGGGAAGTTTTTCCAGATTCCGCGCGGGTAGAGGTTTAGTGATGTCGAACAGCCGAAACAGCAGCCAGCCCACCCACAAGACGCGCCAATTCGTGAGCCCGCTGGCGAGGTACACAATGGGCAGGACCGCGATTTCGTCGAGCACGATTTCCTGCGGGTCGTCGCCGCCGATCATCCGCACCGCCCGTGAACAAATGTTCGTCGCCAGGAGTCCAAAGGCTAGGGTGACGAGGACCTGCCAACCGAGGGTCGGTAACTGCATGATGGCCCAAGCAAGCGGCAGGCCCAGCAGGCCTCCCACGGTGCCCGGTGCAGGTGCCACCAGCCCAATGCCAAAGCCCGTGGCGAGCCACACGGCGAGCCGATCCGTGAGCGAAGCAGCGTATCTTTGACGGCGTTTCACGAACGGCATCGTAGACCCTGGAAGGGTCCGCTTCAAGCTAGCCAATATGGTCGAAGTGGGCTTAAGCGAGTATTATGAACTACTTGGGATATTGACTGAAATAGGCAATCTGTGCCGACGCCCCAATACAACGATACGCAGGCCACAACGAGCGAGATGAGCGAAGAAACTACCGAAAAGCTGAGCCCAGTTGAGCACATTAAGCAAGACAGCAATTACCTGCGCGGGCCGATTGCCGCCGAGTTGGTCGACGGAACCGACCATTTTGGCAAGGAAAGCATCCAACTGCTGAAGCATCACGGCATGTATCAGCAAGACGATCGAGACGACCGCAAAAAGGATGGCAAATCCTACAGCTTCATGGTCCGTACGGCGATTCCAGGGGGGATCATCTCCAGCGATCAACTGCTCGCCGAGGTCGACCTCTGCGATGAGCTGGGCAATACGACCTTGCGGATCACCACTCGCCAAGGCCTGCAACTGCACGGCATCCTCAAGGGCGACGTCACACAGACGATCCGCCGGATTAACGAGGTGCAACTCACCACGATTGCCGCCTGTGGCGACGTGAAGCGGAACGTCATGTGCTCCCCCTGCCCGTACAAGGGGGACCCCGTTTACGACCACATGCAAGATTTGGCGAAGCGGATTGCCCTGCATTTTACACCCCAAACGGGGGCTTATCACGAAATCTGGCTCACCGACGAAGCGACCGGTGAAAAAGAACGGGTGAGCTCGTCGAAGGGAGAAGAAGTCGAACCGATTTACGGGCCGACTTATTTGCCGCGGAAGTTCAAGATCGGCATCGGGCTGCCCGGCGATAATAGCGTCGACGTCTATTCGCAAGACTTGGGATTACTCGCGATTTGCGAACATTGGAAGATCATCGGCTACAATGTCTTGGTGGGGGGCGGTTTTGGCACCACGCCAAGCGCGAAAAAAACCTTTCCGGCGATTGCCGCGCCGATGTGCTATGTCACGCCGCAGCAAGTGATCGACGTTTCTACCGCCATCGTCAAGGTGCAACGCGATTTCGGCAATCGGGCCGACCGTAAAGTCGCTCGGCTGAAATACCTGATTCATGATTGGGGCCTCGACCGGTTCAAGCAAAAGGTCGAGGAATATTACGGCGCGGTGCTGCCCGCCCCGCGGCCGGTGCATGTCTACGGCTTCAACGACGGCATGGGCTGGCAAGCCCAGGGGGACGGCCAATTCTTTTATGGCTTGAACGTCGAGAACGGACGGATCAAGGACGAAGGGGATTATCGGCTCAAGTCGGCGCTTCGCGAGATCTGCGGCACGCTGGCCCCGCCGCTGCGACTCACGCC
>JBGTMM010000503.1:0-2942 GCA_041743635.1 Bythopirellula sp. | reverse complement strand
AAAAGCTCATGCCAGAATCCGCCGAGGTCGATTGTCCCGTGAGAGTACGCGGCCTCCGGAAGTCCAGTGTGCAGCACGGCATCACTTTAAATAAGTATCGGCGTTTTGCCCGCTACATTTGAGTACATGCAGTGACAGCATGTCTCGACAGTGGGTAATAGCTGTGCGCACCGAGATTCAGCCGACAGAACCGTTTGCACGACCCAAATTAAGAACGCAAGACCAGTCGCGAAAACTATTCATGCAAGAGCAACTCCGTACCTGTCACCGATGTGTGGGTAAAAATTTGGCAAGCTCGCCGACCGTGGCAACGAAAGCAGCATGTCGAGAAAGTAGTTGTCACTGGAACCAACTTATCCCGAGGTTGAAGATGCACGAAAGGTGGTGAGGACTGGGAGAATGTAAAGTTGAATGCTATAGGAAAGACGCCTGATCGTGATTATAATGGCAAGACACGTATCCCGCGGCAGCGCGCTTCAATTCGTCTCGTAAAGGAAAGTTGACATGATTTCGATTTCCACCATTCTGCTCATCATCCTGATCTTGCTCCTTTTGGGAGCGCTTCCCACCTGGGGACATAGCAAGAATTGGGGCTATGGGCCTAGCGGCGGTCTGGGTTTGGTGGTGATCATTCTGATCGTCCTGTTGCTCATGGGCCGCATCTAACGTTCGTATACTAGGTCCTGCCCTGCAACTCGGGTTGGCAGGACGGCTTGCAGCGTCGGAACTTACAGCCGGCTGACGCCGGCCGCTCGCCTGGCTTGCCGTTCCATGGCCTAAACTTGGCGTATGGCCGGCGACTCCTTCAATTCATCGCATTCATCCGAGGCACCTCGTGCCCTGCCGATGCGTCTCTGGCTTGCCGCGCCCGATTGGGCGTTTCGTGCCCTTGGACTGGGTTTCTTTACAATTTTCATCGGAATCGGATCGCAAAAATATTGGGACGGCAGTTTTTGGCAAAGGGTGCCGTGGTCTGATATTCCGGGTTACGGCATTGTGCGAATGCCCTGGGCACCCGTATTAGTCGACCTGACTTACCTGTTGATGGCGGCGAGTTTTGTGCTCCGCGTGAATCCCCGCCAGCGTGCATCCAATGGCCGGGTAATACTCATTACACTCTTCACGGCGTTTGTCCCCTTTATATTTGTGATGTGGCTACCGTGGGGGCTCGGCCTCATCCATGAAAATTGGGAAGCAGCGTACAACAAATTCTTGTGGCGGAATCCGATTTCCTGGTACTCGGCCCTGATTGGCGGCGTGCTGATCACCGTCGGCAACGTGATTGACGTGTGGGGTTACGCGGTGCTCTGCCGGAGTTTTGGCATCGTGCCTGAAGCGCGAGAACTTAAAACCAGCGGACCTTACCGGTTTGTGCGGCATCCGGTTTACCTGGGACAATTTCTCGCCCAGGGGGGAGTGTGGCTGTTCTTCGCCCGGACGCATGTGGCCTGGATTGGGCTTTATATCGCGTTCGTAGCGCTTCAGCTCTACCGCTCGAAGCTCGAAGACCGCGCGTTGGCTGCCGCGTTTGGGGAAAAGTATAAAGCGTGGCGGCGGCGAACGTTCTGGTTCGTGTAGCAGCCAGATCCAAGAACCGTGCAAAAACCCTCCCTAGCCCTTCCCGCAAGGGAGGGGGATTTCAAACCCCCGATTAGCTCTTGTCTTTAAGTCTGCGCTGGAGGTGAATTACCTGCGCGCGGACTTCTTCCATGTTGGGATTCAGCCGCAGCGCGCGGCGGAAGGAATCGAGCGCGGAGATGGGATCGTTCATTTGCAGATAGGCCTGGCCCATCATCGAGGCCGCCAGGAAATGGTAGGCGTTCACTTCCAGTGCTTGATGACAATCGCGGCCGGCCACTTCGTATTGCCCCAACTGAAAAAAAGCTTTGCCGCGAAAATACCAAGCCTGGGCGAGCCAGGGCGTTTCATCGAGCACGGCCGTGGCAAGTTGGGCGGCTCGTTCAAAGTCGCGTTCGTCGAGTTGCTCGCCAATCGCCACCAAATGTCGTTGGTGAGTCGTTGTGCCAATGCGGAGCCAGACTTGCTGAATGGCACTCTCGGAGAGAGTACGCACCCCGCGGTCTTTATCCACCAAAGCGCGGCCCAAAACAGTATTGCTGCGGTAATCGGCCAAGCGTCCCAATGCCAACACCGCGCCCCGCCGTGACGCGGGATCGCAGGAAGTTGCCACCCGTTCCAACCCGCCGACTGTGTAACTGGTGCTGATGCTGCGGATATAAGCCCCGACGTTCTGGTCGACCAAATAGCGCTCGTAGTGGTAGGCCAAGAGCGGGCGTTGCGAGTAATCGTGACTCATGATGAGTAACACCTCTGGCAACGCGCGCAGGTAATCTTGCTCGTTGACAGTTAACCGTGATAATGCAATCAATCTTGGAGCGGGCAGGCCAAGATTTTAACAAATAGTCCGAAAAGCGTTCCGTGACTTTCCACAGGCAGGCGCAAACTGGCGTGGCATTGCCGACAACCATGACGCTCTCAGCAATGACACCCACCCATCATTATAGTGTAATTGCCGCCGCCGAATTCACAACGAAAATTGTGAACGAGTTTCGGTAGACCACACTAGTGCAGCGAAATTTATGCAAACCGTGACAAATCGCTCCTTGGTCATGAAAAGTGCTTGCCAAAATCGCAGTTTCGTGCTGCGCAACCAGCGAGTGATCTTCCTCGTCGGTGCTGGCTGTTGGTTCATTGCTGGCAATTGGCTTGAACGTGCCCACACTTATGCGGTAGGGCCGCTGGCAGCACAACTCGCGCGACCCGTCACCGCCACGTGGCGGGGCCAAGAATTGGGCACTGTGCTGGAGCGAATCTCCGTCAGCCAGAACGTGGTCATTTGGCTCGATCGCCGGGTTGATCCCCAGCAGCAGGTCGAATCGCAATTTCAAAATCTTCCCTTGCGAGAAGTCCTTGATCAACTC
>JBGTMM010000502.1:0-7652 GCA_041743635.1 Bythopirellula sp. | reverse complement strand
ATTCGTCGCAGCGGGCGCGGCGCGTCTTGCGGTCGATGCCGAGCATTTCCATCACGCCGAGCAAATTGTTTTGCACCGAGAGCTTGCGAAAGACGCTCGATTCCTGCGCGAGATAACCCATGCCACCGTCGCGAGCCCGGCGATACATGGGCCAATCAGTCACATCCTGACCGTCCAGCATGACTTGGCCAGCGTCAGGTTCAATCATCCCGCAGGTCATGCGAAAACAGGTTGTTTTGCCTGCCCCGTTGGGTCCCAAGAGGCCGACGATCTCGCCGCGTTCGACGGCAAAGTCAACGCCATCCACCACGCGGCGACGTCCGTAGTTTTTTACCAATCCAGTGGCACGCAATAGCGACACGTTTGTTCGTCCTCCATGACGGGGGGAAGAAGCTGTTAGCTATTAGCTGTTAGCTATTAGCTGTTAGCTATTAGCTGTTAGCTATTAGCTGTTAGCTATTAGCCATATAATTTCTGGCTAAAAGCTAATAGCTGACAGCTAACAGCTTCTTCATCTCACAATCCTCATGTCCCAAAAGTTCGGGAAGCCGGGGAGTTTGTTTAGCCCCGGGATGCCGCCCCACGAATGGGGCCAAAATACGGCTGCGGCTTCCCCGGTGAGCAAGCGCTCGTCGAGATACGCCCCGCCCGGAATCCCTTTCAAATCGTTGCCTCGTTTCCAGAGTCGACAGTCGAGACTCTCGGGGCTGTTGTCACCCATGACAAAATACTGCTTTTCCTCCACGGGAAACTCGCGGGCATGCCGAGTCAAGAATCGATCCCAGGTACTCGGGTCACGGAACAATTGACGTTCCGACGAGAGCGGCTCCTGTTGCGTGCCGTCCGGTAATTCGGCAGGGAAATCGAAGCGGGTATAGTCCGTGTGATAACCGGGGCCATACCAGCGCGGCGGCACGGCGGGATCGTCGGCGCGGGCGGAAATATAATAGATGTCTCGAAGCACTTCGAGCCGCGTGACGGTGAGCGATGCGCCTCGCGCCCCGATGCCGGCCGGCGAAAGATCGCCGACGTCCTCCTCGGAAGTCTGGGGAATCGCGTGCTCGCGTCCACCGAACACCTCGTCGGCATCATATTCCACCGCGGCAACCAAATCGCCATCGACCCACAGCATGAGTTGCTCATCGACATTGGCAAACAACAAGCGAAAGTCGCCAGTGCTGGAGAGTGGTGTCTCCGCCGTGGTCGAAAATTTGGGTTGCCCCGCGATTTCCAAAGTCGCCTTACCGGTGCTCAAATCAATCCTGCAAGTAAAATGCTTCCCCGCTTTCACCAGGTCCAACAACAGTTCACCCCGTGCCTCATGAATCTCGACTTCCGCGGCCACCGCCAAGTCGCTGACCCATTGCATCCCCAGCAAATAAGGCTCGACCTGCAACGGGGCTCGATAAAGTTGTTCGCGCTGCACCCGCGCGTTGTAAGGATTGAAGTCGGTAATCAACTCAGGCACGACATTGCCGAGCCACTCGTCCTTAGCGACAAGATGGTTGCCCGTCGAGGCAAAGTGCCGGGCGATGGCCCAATCGTCGTCGCTCGGCAATATGTTTTGATAGCGTAGCCAGGCCACTGGGGCGTCGGCGGCTGAGTCCTCGTTGGCGGAAAAGTTAAATTGCTGTGAGACAGTTTGCTCGCCTGGCTCGGTGATGGTTTCCCAGCCCGATGTCGCCGCATCGCTCCACCGCAAGGGCCAACCCGCGTTGTACAGTATCGAGGGGTCGTGGTCGGTATCATGCACCGGCTGCAGCATCGTGTGAACTTTGTGGGGAGGCTTGCGTTCAATGTCAAAGTCAGTGCTCTTATCGAGCGGCCGAATAAAAATGTCACCGTGATATACCTGGAGTTCTTCGTTTGGCAACCCGACCAGCCGCTTAATGTAGTTCATCTCGCCGTTGCCGGGGAACTTGAACACCACGACATCCCACCGCTGGGGATCGTTAAAGTCGTACCCGTACTTGTTCACTAAAATTCGGTCGCCCGGATAGCTAGGCTCGAACTCGACATTCTCGGTGGAAATCGACCGCGGCAAGTTCTCGGGAAGGTGGTCGGTACGGAACAGCATTGTCTGCCGACACATGGGGCACATGCCGGCGACGGTTTCCGCGCCGAGGACGCGTCGCTCCAAGTCGGCACGGCGTTCAAGAGAATTCGTCGAACGCATTTCCGCGATCATCGCGTCGCGGTCCTCCCCTTCGGTGCTTGCCGTGGTGCGGAAGCGATAGCCGCATTCACTACACTTCACGTCTTTGTGCTGACCTTGCAAGGAGGGCGACATCGATCCCGTGGGTATAACAAACGCCTCCGCCTCGAAGGTGCGAAACAGAAACGCGAGCACAAAGGCGATCACGATCGATTCAATCGTTTCACGAAACGCGACCGACCCACTACCGGCGGGTTTCGGTCGGTCGGCATCCGGCGTGGCAGTTTCTGGTCGCCGATATTGAGGCGTTTTTTTCTTAGCCATAATTAAAAGCCGCTTGCGGCTTAGCGATTTTGAAGTCTTAATCGAACATCCTACCAGCCATTCGTTAGCGAACCGGCAATATAGCCAAAATTTCGCCCCACGGGAAACTAGAAACTCGGCCTTTTTGTGGTGCTAGCGAACCTCCCAGTACGCAATTATTGATACATCCCTTGCTCAATCAACTCGCGGCGGAGTTCCCACTGAGGGCTGCCATTCATGTCCAAAAGCCGAACCGTCGCTCGGCCAGGCGCCGTTATTCCAGTTATTCTCGCATCCTGATCGACAGAAAATGCTCGTACCAGATTTGTCTGCGAGGATCAAACAAATCAACCCGGGCAGATGTTTCGGGATCAATGCTGGCGAAATTCGTTCCTTTGTGCAAGTTGCATTGAGTGCAAGTCCAAGCCAAATTGTTGGGATCATCATTGGGCTGATGGACTTTGGCAATAATGTGATCAACATGGAACGGCCATTCGTCCTCCGCTTCAGGAAGTCGACAGTATTCGCACCGTCCTTCGGCTCGCAAACGCACGAAATTGCGAACACCGGCATCCATGCGCTAAGAACTTTGCTGGGAAAGAAAGCGTCGAGCTTTCGCTTTGAACAGCGCGATCAATGTGCCCGCATCGGCAAGTGATCGATACTCGTCCCGTTCTTCGTCGGTAAGTGTACCCGAGTTCGACTTACTGCCCAATTCTTCGACATGGGCAAGGACATCAGTATCGGCACGAAGATCCACAATCTTCTGCGCCAATTGCGGCGTGAAGACCGTTGTCATCGGCTCCAAATAGCGATCAAGAAAATCGACGGTTGCTATATAACTATTCTAACATGGATTGTAAGAGAAAGTCGATCCTAACGGACCCCCAGCGGCTTGCCCACGAGCAATCGCAGCGGCACGGGGCCCCAATAGCGACTGTCGAGCGACACGGGCACGTTATCTCCCAGCACGAAAATTTCGTTCGCTCCAAGGACAATCGGCGATGTGGTTCGTGCGATACCGAGTTCTTCGTTCAGCGAAGCATGGTAGATGTCGTGGTAGACCCGCAAGTCGCTCAAGGCGACGGCAAGGTTCTTAGCTCCAATCGCTAGGGGTCCAGCACTCCCGATAATTGGTGTCGTGGAAGCGAAATAATTTGTCGCTGCCAGTTCACCGTCAAGAAAAACTTGGCAGCGGCGATCAAACGTGAAAACCTCCAGCAAGACATCACCCCGCAAATCACCTTCCCAAGAGAACTGCTCACCATTGTCGAATCGAACCGCCAACTGTCCCTGGCCTTGGACATGCACGTTTGCTGAGAAGCACAAATAGCGTACGGGAAACAATCGCCGCGTTAGCCCAGCATTGTACGCGGCATCGTCGGTGATCGGTTCGCCGTTCGGGTGTTGATAGCGGAGCCAGTGCCAATCGTCGTCATTTGCCGCGATTTGCCGGGCACCGTCTCGCCATTGCCAACCCACGCCCTGCCACCGTTGTGCGGCATTTCTTTCCTCGTGGACGAGTTGCCTCATTGCGCGCATCGTGGACAAATTTTTTGCCGCCACTTGGTCATTGATCCACACGTCGCCGTTGCGAAGTTCGACTGTTTCGCCCGGCAAACCCACCACGCGCTTCACAGTGAGTTGGCTATCGGCGGGCGAATGAAACACCGCAATCTCCCAGCGCTGCGGCTTGCGAAATTGAAATGCCGTGCGATCGACGACCAAGCGGTCGCCGAGCTCGACGGGCACGCCATCCGCCGAATTTGCCGCGAAACCGCAAGCGAGGCATTCCACGCGAGCCGTTTCAAACTCCGCACCGACGGCGAATTTGTTTCCGCATTTTTGACAAGTGACCGAGCAATGGGGCCCCAGTAGGGTGGGCACCATTGAACTCCCGGCGATTAACACCGGTTCGACGAGCCCCATTACCAGCCAAGTGCGCAGAACGAGCGCCAGGATCATGGTGCCCAGGGCAATATGCAACGCCGAACGGAAATAATTGCTCAAAGTGCAACAACTCAAGTTGAAACTATTGGCAGGAGGTCGCAGCAATTATATTGCATGCACCGCAGATTATCGCGGCTTTACTCAGCATCAGGCCGTGCCTTGTTGAATTCTCCGAATTAAGTGAAATTGGCGCGTGACAGACTCCTCAAAACCCAGCCTTCTCCTAAACGGGAGTTTTTCCCGGAAGTTTTGCCCCAGAGTTTCCCCCCAGAGTTTCCATCATCACGACATTCCGAGAAACATCATGAAATATTGCTGGCTACTGGCCCTCCAGGCGACCATCTGTGCGACGATTTTGCTCTGTTTCACGCCGATCACCAAGGGGGCCCTGTTTTCGGTGGAAGTCGCCGAGCCGGCCCTTCAATTCGGCGATATTGGCACGCTCCGAGTGATCTACGACGGGGGCCTGGAAAACTATTCCTTCGAGCAAGGGGGACTCGACCTTAAGTTGACCAGTAGCAACCCGGGAGTCATTAAATTTCTCGATGCGGAAATACTTAACGATGGTCGTTGGGAAATCGCAAACACTTTTGGAATCACGGACGACAGCATCGGAAGAATGTTCGCTGCCTCAATCTTCACTCCCGGACTTGCCGGCACTGGCCCCCGGGTATTCGCCGAGATCAAGTACACGGTTGCGGGTTCCGGTGGCACCGATGTGCTCCTCGATGTGGCGGGAGAAGATCCCCTCGTGCATGGCCCGCTGGGAGACGTTTCTAACAGCGTTTTTTCGCGCGGAGCGTGCGTGGGTGACTGTCTGCCGGGCAGTTCGCCCGTGGAAATCAATCTCGGCGAGAGTTGGGCGCGCCTGAAGGCGGAAATGTATGCGCAGCCGGTTCAACACCAACCTCTGCCGCCTATTCCACCGCAACCGCAGCCACCCAATCCAGTTGGGAACCCACCTGTTGTCAATGAACCAGTCGGTCCAGAGGGGCTCAGTCCAGAGGGGCCAACGGTACCAGGAATGTTCTCGCTCGAAATTGTCGAACAGGCGCTGGAGTTTGGCGATACCGGCAAGCTGCGCGTGATCTACAACGGTGGCACGGCGAACCATGCCTTTGAAAATGGCGGCATTGGCCTTAAGTTGACAAGCAGCAATCCGGGCGTGATCAAATTTACCGACGCCGAGATTCTCAACGACGACCAACGCTGGCTCATTGCCGCCGCGCGCGGCATTGGCGACGACGCCGTTGCCGAACTGTTTGCTATGTCTCTATTCACTCCGGGACTGGCGGGCACCGGTCCGCAAATTTTTGCTGAGATTGAATACAGCTTGTTGGGGCCAGGATTCACGGACCTCGCGCTTGACATCCAGGGTGAAGATCCGTTGGTGGACAACTCCGTGGGTGACGTTTCCAGCGGCATCTTGTCTCGAGGCACTTGCTTGGGCGAGTGCTTGGGAAGCTCGCCGGTGGAAATTGATTTGGGCGAGAGTTGGGCAAGGCTCAAGGCGGAAATATACGCGCCACCTGTGTTCCCTCAACCTCCCGTTGCACCTCCCGTGGTTGAGCCGATCATCATCGACCCGATGGTAGTTCAGCCGGTGGTAGTTGAACCGGTGGTAGTTGAACCTGTGGTTGCTGATCCCGTAGTGGTTGACCCTGTGGTGGTTGAGCTAGTGGTTGGCGGACCCATCCTTGGCGACCCAGTGGTGGAAGTGCCTGGTACAACCGACCCCGTATGGGTTGGAGGATGGTATAATGTTCCCTACATCGATGATCCCTCAGTGATCGATTACACGGACTGGTGGCGGTCCAACGAACTAGAGATTGTGCGTACTGATGGATTAATTCAGTTGATCGACTATCCCAACACAGTCTTTCTCAATTACTTCTCGATGTGCGGCGATATGTCCGGAGGGGTTTATGACAACGATGCTACTCAGCTTCGTGCGTTTCATTCTCTAGCCGATATCACGGCAATGCTGGGCATGAATTCTGTGAATCCCTCTGTTCCCGAACCAGGAAGCGCCGCATTGGTTGGTTTTTCAATCATTGGCTTGATCCTGGGTCGCCGACAGGACTAAGACGGCATTCACGTTCGCTTCGTTGCGACTGGCATCTTCTATCATGCGCGGAATAATCGGCTTCCGCGCTGCTCGCGGCACGCTTTGAGCGAAAGTTCCGTCACGATCCCTACGTCGTGAACTCGGTACGTGGAAAATGTTGCAAAATGTCACCGTGATGTTTGCCAAACGCCACACTACGGGCAATGGTTGTGTGGAGAAATCTTAATTCGCTCGACGCGCATCTCGATCGCGCCGGGCGTGCAATTGCTTTCAGGCAAACCACGTGAACGGAGCGTCCCCCCTCGTGGGGACAATGCAGGAGATGAAAAAGACTTTATTGTTCGTCGCAATGACTGTTTTGATCCTCAATGCCGCGGGCTGCGGCGCTTGCCGCAACCGGTTGTGCGGCAACCGCGCCATGGCTGCTCCGGTGATGGCCTACGCCCAACCATGCGCCCCAGTCTGCCAACCCGTTTGTTGCCCACCTGTGTGCGATCCTTGCTGCTCGGGCGGCCAACAAATGTCCGTCGGCTACGACGGCGGTGCGATGATGGGCCCCAGCATGGAAGCCAATTGTGCTTGCGGTCAGTGAGCAGGCCAAAATCTCGCTGGGGTTATTGCCACACGCCGTGAATTGATGTATCGCATTGGCAGCTATTGGTCAGTCATTTCCCGCGCAGGCGGGAATCTAGCCCCGGCTTCTAGATTCCCGCCCCAGCCTCCGCAAGGGGCAAGCTCTGCGCGGAAATGACGGATTGGCATATTTTATCATTGTTAATTCCCGGATACCCTCCACTAGTTGCGAAAGTGCTTGCGGCGTACTAGTATATTCCTCGGTGGAGTGGGACGTGCTGCTCCGCACCTGCTTTTCTTTTGGGCACCGGTTCTTTTCCCTCTCACTCGCTCTTTCAGGCGGAGGTCTTCTCATGATTCCCGACGACTTTTCCAAGCAACAGTACATTGCCCTGCGCGCCGAAATCAGCGAGTCCAAAGCCCGCGTGTTTTGGCTGTTGATCACGGGGATGTTCCTAGTCTTGGCAGCGGGCTATTTGGCCGCCGCATATCCCGCGGCCTTTGCGAACGCGGCAATTCCATTTTTACTCTTAGCCCTGATGCTTTCGTTTATTGCCGAAGAAAGCAACATTAGTCGCGCGGGTCGTTACTTACGCGAAGTCG
>JBGTMM010000501.1:0-2516 GCA_041743635.1 Bythopirellula sp. | reverse complement strand
CCAATAAATAGCCGACGAGACAGTTGCGAATTTGGGCAACGGCGAACAGCATACATGGGGGTTCATTCCACCGGAATAGTAACCGTCGTGGCTACTCAACGACATCTTCCGGCAGCCTGAAAATCCAAACTCAGGTGACGGCTCATGACTCGATGCAATTCCATGCACATCGACATGTCGGATCATTCCGACCGAGACCGAACCGATTCTGATCGCACGTTCATCCAGGCCAGCTTAGCGGGCAGCTTTTCTTCTTGAGCCAAACAAACCCATGCAGCCCAACAATCCCAACAGCAATGAAGAGGGCTCGGGAATGTCGAACCGAACAAGTCGGTCACTGGGACTGGCCACGAGCGGAGAAGGACTAGGGCTCGCTAAGCCGGATCTAACTTGCAAGAAATCAAGTTCAGGAGCGAACGGACTTGTGAACACTAAAATAGGAGAAGTGTCTCCAACATCAATATCGTTACCAAAAATCCAGCCCATGGATGTCGTGTTATCTCCACCACCAGTGGGCGCGACTTCTGTCGCGGCGCCCGTAGGAACAAAACTAGGTGCCGAAACACCGCCACGTCCGTCACCAGCGTCTAGACCCACGGTCAAGAGGCCGACGCCGGGTGTTGCCGCAGTGACGGAAACAATTTGATAGGCGTAGAGAACTTCAAACGGAGCCGAGGGGTCTGCTTGAGCGATGGCCTGACTGTTCAAGTACTGCTGAAACTTACCAATGCCGGCTCCATCCCGATAAAAGGCAGCCCAATCGACTTCGGCAGTAACCGTATTGCCAAATAATGCCGCTGTCACAATAACACTTCCGTGCCAGCGTCCGGCATCGGGACCGAAGCCATCATTGAGGGCAAAGTCGGTTGTAGCCAGAGATCCGGCATTGGCCGTTGACGTAGCGAAAGACGCAGCAACTACACAAAAGAAGAAGAGTGCCGCAGTGATTTGCAGTCGGTTTTGACTCTTAAATGTGAACGCCATAGCTATTGACTCCGATTCAACGTTGCTTATCTATTTTTAGTAAGAAGACTGACGTACTTGCTGTCAGGTGTGAACTTAGGAAAACATTTATAATGGTGTGAATTACCCTCTGCGACGACGAGCTGCTAGCCAGACCAAGCTCGATCCCAACATGATAATCGAAGAAGGTTCTGGGATAAAAATTGGACCCGGAGTCGGTACACCGACCGCAAATGCCGATTCACCACCATTAACGGTCTGGGCAGCCCCAACAATCGGTAGTTGCGGAGAAGAAAACGCCAAGCCGTAACTGGATAATCCTGTTGGAATCGACCCAGGTGAGAAATCCCAGACCGCATTGCCGCCGCCATCAAAACTCTCAGCGGTGGAATCCACGTCACCGGCATTCAAAGGACCGAAGCTACCAATCGCATTAGCAATATTGATGATGCCGACGACTTCCGCCGAAACAAAGCTCGCGCCATTGTTGTTGACTTGATAAGTGTAAACCAGCGGCCCTGCAGGAACATAACCTTGTCCACCAAAATTCGCGTTGAAATCGGCGGCCGTGAAAACGGCAAAGTCAATCGTGCCGTTGAGGTTTGTGCTAAAGCTAGTATAGGGAACCGAACCGGTGACACCGGCGAAAGCGTCGGGGTGCCCGTTGAGAATACCTGCCTGGGAGGTTGGGGCACTGCCCAGCAACATCACGACGACGGCAAATAATTGAAGAAATCCTTTAGATGTTATCCTGGTCATTAGCTCAGCCCTCTCAAAAGATGTACCTGCTACTCAGCAAAATAAATCAACTGACATATAAGTCTTGGAAAAGTGAACCAATTGCAGCCAAGCTCTAAAGAATTATTAGAGAAAAATCTGCAATTAGCACCGCGGGATACTCCGTTTGGGTAAACAATGCGCTTTCCCGCAGACACATGTGAATGTAACCGAGTAATCGGTGCTGTCAACTGTTTTCCCAAAAAAATTTGAATCTTATTGGTTCTTAGCCTTTCTGAAGGTTGGCCTAACTGGAGAAGAGCCATCAAAAAGCTGCCCTTGATGTAGAAATCCTTGTCGATTCGAGACTTACGGCGTTGCTTGCCCCTGGGCACAACGAAATCCCAGGTGCGACATCCCCGTGTCTGGTGCCCCCCCGTGGCGAGCGCTGGGCCGATAGCGCAGGCAATAGGACTCGTGGCAGAGCAAAGAACCCCCTTTTTGCACCCGCAAGTCAGCGAACGGTTGTTCGGGATCATTTGTTTCAGCAGGGCCCACGGGATTGGATACCATTTTTTCGGCAGCCAGCCGCGGATGGAGCCCGCGATCATACCAATCGCCACACCATTCCCACACGTTTCCCGCCATGTCGTAGAGGCCGTAGCCGTTGGGCGGAAATGTTTTGACCGGAGCGGTCCCCGCAAAGCCATCGGCGGCCGTGTTGTCTTGCGGAAATGTCCCTTGCCAGAGGTTGGCTAAGCGCGAGCTGTCTGTCGGGGGCTTGTTTCCCCAAGTGAAATCTTGACCCTCGAGGCCGCCGCGCGCGGCGTATGCCC
>JBGTMM010000500.1:0-11681 GCA_041743635.1 Bythopirellula sp. | reverse complement strand
ACGCCGCCAAACGCGTGCCCCCCTCGGCACGCTTGCCCATGCTTGGGTCCTCCATTGGGAGTCAGTTTCTACTTGGTAGCAGAAACATAAACCCATGGAGGCCCTTGCGCTTACATCAATTCAATTCCCGGACACCCTCAGGTAGCTCAATGGAAAACTTGCTCAAAAAGCTGTCTATCGGCTATGAATGCTTTTCACGGACAATCGAAACACTGCTAAACACACCGCCGATTTCGCTTGGACAAGCCGATCCACCTAATCAAGCAGGTGTTTATCTTCTCATAGTCAATGATGAAATAGTCTATGTTGGAGAAGCAAAAGGGTCATCTGGCCTTAGAGATCGACTTTTGAGCAAGCACATTTCAGGAGATGACAGTCATGCCATCCAGAGGGCATTCAAATTAGAATTCCCTGATCGTTCTCTTCGTCGCGATCATATTAGAAAGACCGTCTTTGCAAAGTGGATTGTTATTCAAGACACAGATACAATCTCAGTTGTCGAAAGACTGCTTATATGGTTATTGCGACCTTCTTGGGACAAAAGCAGATAACATCAGCGAAGAACTGTCGACAACCATGTCAGCGGCTTTTTGCACGTCACTTAGTCCTTACGTCATCGCTCACAAACACAGCATAAACGCCACCAGGTTTTGCTTTTCTTCCTCGGTGAGTTTCAGCTCCGTGATGAGGTTGAAAAACTCCACCGTGTCGGCCAGGGTAAGTAGTCGGCCGTCATGGAAGTAAGGTGGCGAGTCCTTGATGCCTCGCAGCGGGAACGTCTTGATTGGACCTTGGGCCGTGGCCACGTGTGCATTGTGCGTCTGGGTCTTGTAGAACCGCTCGACCTGCAAATTGTGCATCGTGTTGTCGGTGTAATACGGTGCCGGATGGCAAGTGGAGCATTGGGCCTTGCCGAAAAATAATTCCTGGCCCTTCATCTCGGGCGAATCCGCCGCGAATTTTTTGGGATTGAGCTTGCCATCGAGACCCAATCCAGGCGCGGGCGGGAAATCGAGCAAACTCTGGACCTCTGACATAAAGTGGACCTGGCTGCCGCGCTCCAACGGGTTAATGCCCTTGGCCGACGCCGAGACTTGGTCGCCGTCAAAATACGCCGCCCGTTGTTCGAACTCGGTGAAGTCTTCAATGCTCTTGAGCGCGCGTTGCGAACCAAAAAGTCGCTGAATGTTCACGCCGCGCAAGCTCGGCGTGTCGATTCGGCGCCGATGCGACTGCGGACGAATATCACCGATTAAGTGCGTTGCCGCCGACGTGTGGCCATTCACGTGGCAATCAAAGCACGTGACGCCCTTCATTCCCTCGGCTTTCTCGGTCTTGCGGTCGGCCGTTGCGTTGAATTGTTGTTGTGGGAACTGTGTCACCAACAGCCGTAGACCTTCCAGATCCTTCGCATTGAGAATCCCTTGAAAGATTTCCTGAAAATTCTCAAGCGTCACCACTTTTCCTTGCGACACATCCCCCAAATCGGGCCGAGTCGTCAGAAAGATCGCTGGTGGAAACTCTGGCAGAAAATGTTCGGGCAAATCGAAATCAAGATCAAACCGCTCAAGTCGCGGAAGCTCTTTGATTTCGTGCTGCGGGAAAACCATCCCCCCGACTTCATGCTTAGGATGAGGTAGCGGCAAGAACCCTGGCGGGAAGATGCCGCGCTCACGAATTTCCTCGGGCGACAGTTTCGCCAACTCGTCCCACGTCATGTCTTGCGGCAGCTTCACGGCCGGACCCGCTTGGATCGGCTTGCCCCGCGTCATCTTAATTTCATCGTGCGGCTGAGAAGCAAGATTGTACCGCGCCTCCAACAGCGTCAACTGCCGTTCCATCGTTGCCGGCTTCGCGGTCTTGTCCTCGGCCATCATATCTTGAAAAGATTTTTGACCCAACAACACGGGCGAGACCTGATCATAACTCGACGTGGGCGGCGGTGGCGGTGCCTGTCCGTGAGTAGGTTGGCCCGATAACAAGCCACCAAGCAGGAGCAAAGAATTCAGAAGACCGAACGAGACGCGGCTAAATTCACCGCGATTATGTGAGAATTGCATAACTATTTTACCGTCCGTTCGAGAATCAGGGTAAGTGCCACGAATACGGCGGCCGTCAGTCTAGCAAATTGAGTTGGGGCGAGACAGTATTCGCGTCATGTCGCAAAGATGAGCGACAAACGAGGGAGCACGACAGTTGCTGCCTCAGAATACGCTCTCCAACTCCAACCTCAAGGTTCCCAATCGCTGCGAAGCACGTCGCGTGGCGATATCACCAAAGTCGCGGTTCAGGCTGCGGTGCACGAGTCCCAATTCTGAAAACGCTCGATCAACAGCGCTCAGCTCCACGGCTTCATCGCTCGAGAATTTCCGCCCGCTGATGATTTCGCGATCTACCCCGCGCACGCGGGACACCAGAACTCCGGTTCCCAAATCCGCTAATGCTTCATCAATTCGTTCATGGGCTGAAAGCTGACCGCTGACAGCCGATAGCTCTTCCTCATCCCCATAGTGCTGCTGCCAATTAGTAAGGTCGCTAGAGCTTAACGGCATAGGCGACCCGCCACGCTGCCAGAGAAGAAAATCTCGGCCATCGACGTCACCATCGTTATCGAAATCGCCCGGCGAATCAAAGACATTGGTGACAGTGACGAGAATAGCCTGAAGACTCGTCCGGCCACCATCGCTGACCTGCACGATCACGACGTAGGTATTGTCACTATTGGAATCGGTTGGTAACTCAAAGTTTGGTGCCGAATTGAAGGTCAGAATGCCACCGCTGGTGATACCGAACTTGGCTTGATCCGCTCCGCCAACAATCGAGTACGTTAAGATTTGTGTCGGCAGGTCCGCATCCGTGGCCGTCACGGTCAACACTGAGGTTGAATTCTCCGGTGCGCTGACGATATCAGGGGAAGTGAACACTGGATTATTGTCATTGACCGCTGTTACCGTCACACTGATTGACTGCATAGCGGTGCCACCTGCGCCGTCACTGGCCTGTACGTTCACAACGTAAACGTTGTCACCATTGGCATCGGTTGGCATCTCAAAGTTCGGCGCTGAACTGAACGAGAGCGCACCACCGCTAGTGATCGCAAATTTGCCCTGATCCGCCCCACCTACGATTGAGTAAGTTAACACTTGAGGAGGCAGATCCGCGTCCGTCGCCGTCACCGTCAGAACAGCGGTAGTGTTCTCGGCGACATTAGCTGTTGGAAGCGATGTGATCACGGGATTTCTATTGGCAACATTCAGGAATAGCGTAAACACGGCGCCGCGGTTGCTCCCGCCGGTGTCATCCGTTTCGGCGCCTACGGCAAGGTCGATGACGCCGTCGCCGTCAAGATCGCCAAGTGAGGCCAAGGAAGTTCCAAACCTGCTACCATCGCTGACCGATGGCCCACCGCTCTCGCCCGTAGCAATCTTGTGACTTTGCTTGACAGTGCCGTTGGAGTTCAAAAACAGAACGTGCACTGCCCCGCGGTCGCTGCCGCCCGTGTCGTCGTAGTTTGCTCCAACCGCTAAGTCGGCCACGCCATCTCCGTCCAAGTCACTCAACGCTGCAACCGAACGCCCAAAGCGGTCATCGTTCGAGAGCGTCGGGCCGCCGTTTGTACCGCTAGCAATCTTATTGCTGCTCTTCACAGTGCCGTCGGCGTTCATCAAGAGGACGTGAACCGCTCCCCGCTCAGTGCCGCCCGTATTGTCTCCAGTAGCTCCAACTGCCAGATCTGTTATTCCGTCACCGTCGAGGTCACCTAGCGACGACAAAGAACTGCCGAACCTATTGCCATTAACGAGCGTTGGCCCGCCGCCGATGCCACTGGCAATCTTATTGCTGCTCTTCACAGTGCCATCCGAGTTTAGAAACAGAACATGCACAGCTCCGCGATCAGATCCGTTAGTGTCATCGAGACTGGAACCCACAGCCAAGTCCGTTACACCGTCTCCGTCAAGATCTCCCGGAGAAGCCACCGATGTGCCGAAGCGGCTATCGTTCGCTAGCGTCGGGCCGCCGTTGGTCCCGCTGGCAATCTTCCGGCTGCTTTTGACGGTCCCATCCGTGTTTAGAAACATAACATGCACTGCGCCGCGATTCGATCCGTTCGTGTCATCCAGATCGGCCCCGACCGCCAGATCGGGCACCCCGTCACCATTCAGATCTCCGAGCGCGGCGACGGATCGCCCTAAGCGATCCCCACTAGTGATGACCGGACCGCCACCGCTGCTGCTGGATATTTCCTGGCTGGTCTTGACCGTGCCATCGTCATTCATGAGCAACACAAATATTGCTCCGCGGTTAATTCCATCCGTATTATCTCCATTAGCTCCGACTGCCAGGTCGGTCACACCATCGCCATCGATGTCGCCAATCGCGGCCACAGCACGGCCGAAGTAGTCATTGTTGGCGAGCGTAGGCCCTCCGCTCGTATCACTGGCGATCATTTTGGTCTTGGTGTTGTCGGCTCTCCCATTGCTGGGCATGGTGATTAAAGCTTGGTAGTCTTCGACCTCACCATCGGCCGCTGTGCCTGTCGGGTTGGCCGCCGTCACACTGGTACTCAATCGGAATCGGGCATAAGTCGTACCTACGAAGCCGACCGGAACTGTGGGGAACATTAGAGTCACGATGGAATTATTGGTCGCGTTCGGCACGGCCACTGACGCGCGTTCCGCAATGTCGAAGACGCCGTTGGCGTTGACGTCGATCCAGCCATAGAGCGTCGCGGCGGTACCGGTCGAGTTGGTGACACGCACATTCACAGTGGGCTGTGCACCGATCGTCAGCACCAAATCCGCTGCCGGATTCGTGAGACCGTCTTCATCATCGGGTAATGCGCCATTCACATCGTCCGCATTCGCAGCCACGTTTTGCAGCGTGCCACCGTCCCCATCGACGTCGGCTCCCATCCGCAGGCCGACCACAATCGTGTGGCTCGCTCCATTGTCCGTCAACCGAGTGTTATAGTTACCGTTTCCTGTGCCGATAGAGGAGTCCGGCGCGTCGCCGAAGTCTCGCGGCATCATTGTTACGGTGACGCTAATTGTCTGCAAAGCGAGGCCGCCCACTCCGTCGCTGGCAAGAACCGACACGATGTAGACGTTATCGCCGTTGGCATCAGTAGGACTGTCGAAATTAGGTGCCGAATTGAATGAAAGAATGCCGCCGCTGGTTATTGAGAACTTCGATTGATCCGCACCGCCCAGGAGTGAAAATGTCACCGGCTGAGCCGGCAGGTCGGCATCCGTGGCCGTCACCGTCAGCACGGCCGTCGTATTCTCGGGAACATTCGCCGCGCTGGGGGATGTAAACACAGGATTATTGTCGTTGACCGGTGTTACCGTGACGCTGAGTGTTTGCAAAGCGGTCCCACCAGCGCCGTCACTCGCCTGTACGGTCACAATGTAGACGTTGTTACTGTTGGAATCGGTAGGCATCTCGAAATTAGGCGCCGAGTTAAAGGCCAGAATGCCGCCACTGGTGATCCCAAACTTAGATTGATCCGCACCGCCCACAATCGAGAACGTCACAAGTTGAGCCGGCAGATCGGCATCCGTGGCAGTTACCGTCAGCACCGCTGTCGTGTTCTCGACGACATTCGCCGTCGTGAGAGACGTGAACACGGGATTATTGTCGTTTATTGCTGTGACCGTGACATTGATTGTCTGTAAAGCGGTCCCGCCATTGCCGTCATTCGCTTGCACGGTGACCACGTAGACATTATTGCCATTGGCGTCGGTCGGTACTTCGAAGTTGGGTGCCGAGATAAATGAGAGCATACCGCCACTGGTAATCGAAAACTTCGATTGATCCGCACCGCCAAATAGCGAGAACGTCACCGGGAGAGCCGGCAGATCCGCATCCGTCGCGGTCACCGTCAATACCGCCGTGGTGTTTTCAGAGACATTGGCAGTGTCGGATGAGGTGAAGACCGGACTGGTTTCATTGACCGCTGTCACTGTCACACTGATGATCTGTAATCCCAGGAACCCCCCCTCATCGCTGGCGATAATGGCCACGCGATAGACATTGTCGCTATTTTCGTCGGTCGGCGTTTCGAAGTCAGGCGGTGAAATAAACGAAAGTTCCCCCGCACCATTGAGCGCGAACTTATCATGGTCAAATCCTCCCGTAATTTCTAACGTCACGGTCTGAGCCGGCAAGTCTGCATCCGTAGTTGTCACCGTCAACACGGCCGTCGTGTTCTCCGGGACGTTCGCCGTGTTGGGGGATGTGAACACAGGACTATTGTCGTTGACCGGTGTAACGGTGACACTGATGGTTTGCAAAGCGAGGCCGCCTGCGCCGTCACTGGCCTGGACAGTCACGACGTAAACATTGTCGGAGTTGGCATCGGTTGGTAGCTCGAAGTTAGGTGCTGCGTTGAACGAGAGAACGCCACCGCTGGTGATCGTGAACCTAGCCTGATCTGCTCCGCCAACCAGTGAGAATGTCACTGCCTGTGCTGGCAAGTCCGCGTCCGTCGCGGTCACGGTTATTACCGCCGTGGTATTCTCGGCGACGTTGGCTGTGTTGGGCGAGGTGATGACAGGGTTGGTGTTAGTGACCTGGGCCCCCAGGAACAGCGTGTACACCGCTCCTCGGTTAATCCCGCCAGTGTCATCGAAGTTGGCCCCCACCGCCAAATCGGTGCGTCCATCGCCATCGAGGTCTCCCATCGACGCGATCGAAGCGCCAAAGCGGTTGTCATTGGCAAGAGTTGGCCCGCCCCCGGTTCCGCTGGCGATTTGCTGGCTGGCCTTCACCGTGCCATTGGTATTCATGAACAGCAGATGAATCGCCCCGCGACTCGTCCCACCCGAATCGTCGTAATTCGCCCCGACCGCGAGGTCAGTCACGCCATCCCCATCGAGGTCGCCGACCGCCGCCACCGACGAACCGAATTGATCGCCGTTCACGAGCGTGGGCCCGCCGCCCACTCCACTGCCGATTTTTTGACTGCTCTTGACCGTGCCATTCGAGTTCATGAACAGGACATGCACGGCCCCGCGGTTCGTCCCGCCGGCGTCATCGTAGATGGCCCCAACCGCTAAGTCTCGGACGCCATCGCCGTCCAGATCGCCGAGCGATGTCACCGAGCTGCCGAACTTGTCACTGTTGACGAGCGTCGGCCCGCCACCGAGACCGCTGGCAATCTTATTGCTGCTCTTCACGGAACCGTTTGCGTTCATGAACAGCACATGTACCGCACCACGATTGGAACCCCCTGTGTCATCCCCATAGGCGCCGACAACAAGATCGTTCACACCGTCGCCATCCAAATCACCGATCGATGCGGTCGAACGGCCAAAGTAGGCACCGTCTGCGAGTGTCACGCCGTTGCCATGATAGATGTATGACACCGTCTTGAGCGTGCCGTTTGCATTCAGAAATAGCACAAATACGCTACCACGGTTACTCCCCGCAGTCGCGTTCAAATCGGACCTCTCTGCTCCGACGGCCAAGTCAGGTACGCCATCGCCGTCAAGGTCTCCCACCGACGCTACTGAACTACCCAAGTAATCCCCATTTGAGATGTTGCCGATAGTATTGCCTGTGATCTTCTGGCGGCTCTTGACTGTCCCATCGTCATTCATCAAAAGCACATGCACGGCCCCACGTGCGCTTCCTCCGGTGTCATCCCCATTGGCTCCTACTGCGAGGTCGGTCACACCGTCGCCATCGATATCACCAATCGCTGCGACTGATCGCCCAAAGTAATCACTGTTAGCCAGCGTAGGCCCGCCGCTTGTACCGCTGGCAATCTTCTTGGTTTTGGCGCTGTCCACTAAGCCGCTTGAGGGGGCGGTGATCGCGACCCGATAGTCTTCCACCTCGCCATCAGCCGCTGCGCCGATGGGGTCGGCGGCCGCTGCGTCGGTACTTAAACGGAACCTGGCGTAGGTCGTTCCCGTGAAGCCCGTCGGCACCGTGGGCAGAGTGAGCGTGACGATGCCGTTGTTGGTGCCGTTCGGAACGGCGATGGATGCCCGTTCGGTTGAATTGTCAAACACACCGTCGGCGTTGTAGTCAATCCAGCCATGAAGTGTGGCGGCCATGCCCGTCGTGTTGGTCACGCGAAAGTTGAGCGTCGGCTGCGCTCCGATCGTCAGCACTAGATCGGCACCCGGATTCAAAAGTCCGTCTTCATCGTCCGGTAGCGCGCCATTCACATCGTCGGCATTCGCCTGCGCGTTCTGCAGCGCGCCGCCATCCCCATCGACGTTCGCACCCATCCGCAGGCCGACCACAATCGTGTGCTGCGGACCGTTGTCCGTTGAAAGCGTGCTGTAGTTGCCGGTACTCGTGCCCAATCCAATATCCGGAGCGTCGCCAAAATCCACAGCCAGCAATCGCCGGTCCTCGAGTACTTCAAACTTTGCGTGGCGGGCCAAGAGCGGCCGCCGCTGGGTCGGCCGAGCGCGCCGCCGTGGCGCACGACTTAAGGCAGAGCGTAGTCCGTCTAACCAATCGACTCGCATGATGAACCACCTGTTGCTTTCGGGGAGTCGCGGAAAAGAGAGGGAGCTAAGAGAATAGCCCTTCGCCAAGGCTAAAGTCAATCAACCAGTGTAAAAATGTTGAGACCGCCTAGAGCGTCCCCTCTTCGTCCACCAGTAATAACCGCTCAATTTCATTGGTTTTGAAGCCCAGGGCCATGGGCTGCCGCACCCCGTTGAGAACCACGGCGTCGTAAAGCTCGGTCACCAACGACCCGTCTAGCCGCAACCAATGGGCGATGGTGCCGGTGCGCAAGTCGATGATTTGCAGGCCACACTGAGGCTCGGCGCCGCGTTGCTTAAGCCGCTCATCGAGTTCTAAACCATGAAAGGTGACGTGCCGGGGTTTGGAAAGTGTGACCACTGCGTAATCGCCGACAAAAGCCAACCCGCGCAAGTATCCGGGACAAAAAGCGAGCGGTTCAAATTGGCCCGTCAGCAAATCCACGGACCCAAACTCGCCCGTGCCGGAGTTGAGCACCCACAGTCGGTCGCGATACCAACGCGGCGAGTGAGGCATCGAGAGTCCACGACAGACAATTTCACCGGAAGCGACGTCAACAACACACCCGCCATCGTTTCGCCGGTCGCGCCAGCCATCCGCCACATCGCTGTCCGCCACCACGCTAACATAAGCCGGTCGGCCGTCGCGTATCGCCAAGCCATTAAGATGACAGCGATCTTCCGGCACGAGCGCACTCAAGAATGGAGGCCGCCACAGTGGCTGGAAGCTGGCTCGCTCACTGAGCGTTGCCAAACAACCAAACAGAGTACAGACAAAGACCACGCGGCCATTGGCATCGACCGCGATATCATGGACGTCGATATCTCCCGTGGTGTAACCGACCCGCGGCACATAGGCCACATCGTAACCGCGCTCCGCCCAAGCGGGGATCCCCGCGTCGTCCCCTTCGACTGGTGCGGCTCGATAAGGCACGACCGCTGCCGGAGCCTGTTCAAACCGCCAGAGCTGAAACTTGGAGCTCAACCAAAGTGTGCGGCTATCGGGCGATGCCCACAAACCCATGCAGTGATTGAAGGTGCGTTCAAAAACAGCAAGGCCATTGTCGAGCTTGCGGCCAACGAAGAAGATCTTGCCCGTCTGATAAGTGCTGAACGCGAGGCTGACACGCAACTCGCCCAGCCAGTCAAGAAAGTGGCGAGAGCATTGAATTTGGACCCAGGGTTCAGCGGCACCCGATGTAAGCTCGTTTTGATCCATTGATACTGTCGTAATCTTACGTTTGTTAGGCTTTTCTCAAGCACGCATTGGCGCGAAACCTATTTTCACGCGCTAGGGGAACCGCCAGCCCGAGCAAAACCAACGCTGACGGCTCTGGCACGGCCGTCGACGTGGCAGTCAGCGACGCCTCTTCGTACTCAGACTGCCATTGTGCGAGATAGCCTGTGCTGAAAGGGACCGGCGACCCGCCCCGCTGCCAGGCGAGAAAATCTCGGCCGTCGACGTCGCCGTCGAAATCAAAATCGCCACTAATCGGGTTGAGGTTGTCCCGAATGTTCAGGCCTATCAGATAGTGCATCCGTGGATCGTCGTCAATCGAAGTATGGGTAATAGTCGTATCGCCGAACACTGTTTCCACATTGAAATTCGCCGCGCCCGAAACGAAATCTTCGCCCTGCGGTTCCAATAACCCCGTTGAGATTTGATAGTAGTTGATGCCAACATCGACATTCGTGGGGAGCACGTTGTTGGCGGCACCGTCGATGAGGTTTCTGACAGAATCGAGTTGAATCGTCAGATCCACTCGGATGCCCAACGGTTTCAGTTCATCGTGGGCGACTTGCAGGGCTGTACTGCCGCCAAAGCTGTGGCCGACGAGCACCAACGTCGCCCGGTCGTTTGCCTGCTGCTCAATCCAACGACGGGCTTGTTCCCGCTGCGTCCACTCAAACACTTGGCCGAGATAATTGGGAATGCCCGCTGCCGCAAGTGATTCGTTAAGCAAGCCCATCCCGGTCCCCGGGCCGGATCCAGCAAGAAAACCGGTAAACAGCACCACCTGATTGGTCAGCGCGGCAGCAAGCTGGCTGCCGCCAAGGCTCGCCTGCACAAGGGCCACAAACAGCGCTAGTCCCCGCAACAAGCGCGCTGTCGGGCAAAATATTCTAAGTACCTGACCACATCGCATTTGTCTTATTTCATGAAAAGAAAGCCAATTGAGATCGTGTTCCAGACATCATAGCACTTTTCTTGGACCGAATGCACAGAGAAATCCGACAAATCACTGTGTGCAAATAGTAAGACTCGTCTTCAATCCTGCCGCTTCGCCACTTGATTGGCTCCGTTCTGGTGGAGCACCAGTCGACTGAACTTACCTTCGTCATCTCTGACAAACGTGATCTTTGCGTTCACCACCTTGCACGAATACTTCGTCGCCGATTCGGGCTCAGAGCTTTGCTGAATGTGATGCACGTATCATCCACACCGCCGGCTTGCCAATCCGCGCGATCAACAAACGCGAAGCCAACTCCAAAGGCTGTCGCCGGTCACGGCGCTTTCCAGACGAGTGCCGTATTGAGCGCCACCGATACAGCCACGTACTCGGGGTTTTGTGGAAGACATTAGTTTAGACGCACCGTTGCCCTAAGATTTGCCGGCAGATTGACTTACAGCGATGAGTACTGGAAAATGAAAAATTTTAGAGACCGAGTTCAAAATCCTGTCACACGAACCGACTAAGCAGTTCCAGAGCCTATTGCAGGCAAAATTACTTGACGCCGGGTCGTCGAACTGCCAAGCTCACACTAAATTCCGGTAGCGCACTCGCCGAATAAACGGCAGCAGTTCGAAGACATTTCTATTCTTATCCTCCGCCGAGCTTCCCAAACCCGCAACAATACTATGAACCACACCGCTCCACCCTTGCGCACCGTCCGTCTCCACACCGCCGCCCTCCTCGCCGCCGCTCTCGCCTGCGGTGTTGCGGTCGGCCCGGCCACGGCCCAGACTGCCTCGCCTCCGTCCATTGTGGTCCCAACCGGCTCGGCCGCTCCCGGCGGTGGCGTTTTCATCATTGATTCGGTCGTAACCCCTGCCATCAACGCTTCCGGGCAGATCGCGTTTCGAACCGCTCTCAGCGGTGCGGGCTCTTCCGACGGTATTTTCGCGGGAGCGCCGGGAGCGCTGCAGGCGGTGGCCCGGCAAGGCGACGCCGC
>JBGTMM010000499.1:0-5418 GCA_041743635.1 Bythopirellula sp. | reverse complement strand
GACCCCCGTCTGCTCATAAGCGGCCCAAGGCGTGCCCGGTGAATCCGCCGGGGCAAGCCGTTGACCGCAGACAATCGTAAACGGCTGCCCATCGCGGGGCGAAGTCATTATCGTGGCAGGGCTGTCGACATTGTACATTTTCAGGTCCGCGGCGCGCGACTCAAGATATTTGCGAAAGGCGTCGCGATCTTTGGGTGGTGTATCCTGATGGGAATCCAGGTACTCACCATAAAACACGGAGAGCACATTCATCAGGACGCGAGTTTCTCGGTCGCTGCCCTGCGACGCGGGTGCTCCCTTTTCCGCGCAACCACCACAGGCCAGCAAGCCAACTGCGAGGGCGACGATCGTCCGGTAATTCTTTGTCTGGCAATTCTTCGTCTGATACATCAACAAATCAAGCACCTACAGGCCTCTTATAACTGGCTAAGGTCGATACTTTCCTCGCCGTTGCGGGTGCCGAGCGCATTGAAAACAAGGATATCCACATCGAAGGTAATACCATGCACCGATCCGTCGGCAAACGCGGCGTTGATCCCGCTAGGGTGCGACGACCCAAAAAACAGCACGTCCGCCCCATCGCTGGTACAGTACCTCGAAATGGCCACATTGGAATTGAAGCAGATCGACTGGTTGCTATCGCTGATCGGCTGGAAGCCCGTGAAACGGACCGTATCGGGGTCCCAACCATCACTCCAGCCGCGATCGTCGGAGTAGGTGAAATTCCCGCTCGGCGTCATGTTGCCGGCCGAGAGATCGCTGCGGACGACTTTTTCGCTAATGAGCAGCGTGTTGCTCAAACCATCGGGAATCTGGCCGGGTTTAACGGGGTCGGGCCCGCCGGCCCTGCGTTCTAAAACAGCCGGTGCCGTGGCGGTCGCAGGGGTTTTAATGAACCATTGCGTCCGCACGATCACACCATCATAAACGGAGTTCGGGACGGCAGGTTGTTGACCTACCGTAGGACACCAGTACGAGTTGAGAGCGACAGCTTGCGACGTGGCTCCTACGAAAGGATGTGTTAGGGTAATGTCGTTTTTCACACCGGTATCGCCTAGGGCGGAGCAACGATTGCTCAAGGGATGCGCCGAGGCGTAGTCAGTGAGCGAGGCGGTCGTGCCGCCGGTATTGGCATGGGTTTGGGCGATATTTGGTGAGCGACGTGAAGGGCAGTAGTAGAGGGGGACGACCGTCTCTTGGAGCTGAGGCTGAGTGACGATGCCCTTGATCGCACCTTGCTCCAAGTAAGGCAGAATCTGATAAGCCCAACCCAAACCTTGTTTCTTGGGGCCGAGCGGAACACCCGGGTTGTTCGTTCCCCCGGTGACATAGTTCCTGATCAAGGGATTGTACCCGGCCCCCCCCGACGGAAACACCTTTCGGGCGTCGACGTGATTTTGCATGGCCAGGCCCATTTGCTTAAGTTGATTAACGCAAGTGGTGCGCCGGGCGGCTTCGCGGGCCGCTTGGATGGCGGGCAACAAGAGTGCCACCAATACCCCGATGATGGCAATCACCACCAACAGTTCAACAAGGGTAAACGCACCTGTTAGGGAAGTTCTGCGGCGGATCATGAATTTAACTCCTTGAGCCTGCGGCTTGCTCTCGTGGCTCACACCGCGTGTCCTCAAACATTGTTCCGTAACGGCTGTGAAAGTGGGGCTTTGCCTTCCCACAGCAATTGGTACTCGTTTTCGTCAACTTCGCGCTGGTCCATGTTCAGGAATCCAACCAAACGCTTTCCGTCCACGCCCGTCGCCTCAAAAATCACCGGCTCGGCGCTCCCCATCATGCTGCCGACAACTGAATAACGAATCTTAAACGGTTGGCCGTCGCGTTCACTGACAAACAACGCATCGATCTCGTTGGGATCGATGCCAATTCTGGTCAGCTTTTTTGGATTGTAACTGCCGAGAAAGTTTTTGAATTTGGCTTCATCGGCGGGACCTATCCAATTGTTCTCCGTTTGAAACGCCACATACAAATTGGCGAGTCGCTGCAGATTAGTTTCGTTCGCCCGTGCGAGAGCGTCCTGAGGATCGACGCTCCAAGAGCACCCGGCAAGCGATCCCACGACAGCCAACCAGCCGACAATGCAAAACATCTTCGTATCTGTCATAATCATATGCACGGTGAAAGCGCTGAGCAAATAACGGCAATTTCTCCGTGAACTTCTACAGAGTATCGAGTGGCACGGTTGATCCGTCAGACCGCTTGCCGAGTTTATCTAAGAGCAGAAGGTCGGCATCTTGGTTGATTATCCGCGTTGAGCCATCCCCCAATGCGGCACAAAAGATTCCGGGATGGGCTGAACCAAAGCCTTGCTCTTCCGCTTGAGGCGGGCCGGGCGTGCGACGTGGATCACTATCGCCGCGGACAGGTACCTCAAACTGACTTCCCTGCCGATGGGTTAGTGCGCCGAACTGTCTCATATGGGGCCAATCAGCGCCCACGTAGTAACCGTAAATCTCCCAGTGCGGCCAACGTGCCGTGCTCGAAATCGTCCAATAGGCTTCTTGCACGGATTTTTCCGCCACTAAAATCGTGTTGGAAGTACCGTCTTCAATCGACTTCGAATTGATTTTGCCCCATTTCCACACTTCAGTCGGGGCAGTCGTTTTGACGTGACCGCCTTTAACTAAGATGCCCGTCCAAACAACCGTGGCCTCATTGGGATGTGGAGGAACAGAAGTCTGCCACGTGAAACCCGGCAGCCAGCCCTCGTCGTTGTGGGTTGCCATCACCCCCGCATAATCTCCCAGCGCATAGATATCCGTGCCATGCACGGCATAACGCCCAGTTCGGGAAGGGCAATTGAAAGCGGAAACAGGAATCTCAATCATACCGGTTTTGATGAAACCAGCGTTGTCTGCACCATCCCCTTGCCGCATATCGTGCAGAGCTTGCTGCTCGATATACGGCAAAATTTGATACATCCAGCCAGCCGTCTCAAAGCCGTATATGGGCTTCGCCAGCTCGTCATCTGACGTGAACTGCAACACAACGCCGCCCGCCGTCGGAAAGTACTTGGTCGCTGACTCAAATAATTGACAGCCAAGTCCAACTTGGCGCAAGTTGTTAATGCATTGAGTTCGTCGCGCCGACTCGCGAGCGGCTTGGATAGCTGGCAGCAACAATGCCACCAGCACACCAATAATCGCAATCACCACCAAGAGCTCCACGAGCGTAAAACCATGAGCGGGCCTGCGGTGAGTGAGCTTTGTAGACTCCATAGCTAAGCCATCCTTATGCAATGTTTCGGTTTTTTCTCACCGTCAACAAACCTGCTGAGAGAGCGACAAGCAATGCGAGGCTGGTCGGCTCTGGCACGGCATTCAAACCCACCAACGGGCCGCCGTAGGCACTTTGCCATTCAGCCAAGTCACCAGGGCTAAACGGATCGGGCGAACCACCGCGCTGCCAGAGGAGGAAATCGCGGCCATCAGCATCGCCATCGCCATCGAAGTCGCCGTCAACATCCGCGCCCTCATCCAAGAGTGGGCTGGGATTAGACACCATGACATCAACCAAGGCCTCAGCGGCAGGGTTCCTAAAGACTTCGATCAGGGCATTGTCCCACAGCAGGTTGCCCGGCCCCCCAAGGGATCCACCGTCAAAGTCGCCAAGGAACATCACGCCGCGGATTTCTTCGACAAACGTGACATCTTCCACTTCGGGCGTATTCAAGATGTCCCAACCCTCGGAGAGAGAATTGACCGTATAGGTGTGAACAATCTGTTGCCATTCCGTAGTCGAGGGCACGGGTTCCGTCGTGGTGCCAAAAGTCCACAAACCGTCACCGTTGATGTCGAGAAGCCGCTTTCGGCCTTCGGGGTCCGAGATGGCCGCGTCATTCTGATCGGTGTCGAAAATCCGGCTGCCGAAATCTGGGTTCGTAATGCCACCAGCAAAGTGGGCATCACCGGAGAGCGCCTCCCGCCAAAATTCCAACTTAATGATGGGAGTGATTTGTGGCTCGACAGTCATTGGAGCCAATGGATCATTGCGGACCCACGTCGAAAAACGCACCACGTTTCCGTTTTCGAGCTTGCCAGAAGGATTGCCAATCGCGGCAAAGGCGGGGTCGGCCGGTACGCTATTCGAGGGATTCGTGCCTGCGATGCCGCCCGCTGGCCTAGCCGTGTAATCGAAATCGAAGCCATTCTCGCCATTGGACACATGCACCGTGAATCCAGCGCCGTTACCGGCAGAGGTACCGCTTTGAGTAATCACTAGCAAATCATTGCCATTCAAAGAGCCCTCAGTGTCGATACCGTAGGGAACTCCGCCAGGACTTGCGAATGCGTTAACGCCCGGGGAGAAATTCTCACCCTCCGCGGCAGGATCAAACGCTAAAACGTCAGCTTGGCCGGAAAGGTTGGGGTTGATGTCTTTTATAAGGCCTGGAGCCGTAATCGCCGCAAATGCAGCTGTCTGCGTAACGAGCAGCATCCCAAGGATGGTGAAAATGATTCGATTAGCAATGCCATAATTAGGAATATGTCGCATGATTGTCTTATCCTTATTCAAATTTTCTGCACCGATATGTCAGTGGGTGAGCCTGCGCTGCAGGTGAGTTAATCTTTGCTTTGATCTTTTTTTTGAGTTGATTTTCTAGCTGAGTCGTTCGAGTGCTGCGCGCCAAGACGCGCTTAACTAGTAACAGGAAAAACAGCGTTTGCCCGACTTCCCAGTGGCGGGCAAACGCACTGATAAATATGCTCTACACAGTTCTACGACGCATTCCAATGAACGCCACTCCGGCCGCACCCAAAAGGGCGAGCGAGGCAGGCTCGGGAATGCAGGTGAAACTCATGTCATCCAGAAACACATTTTGGTCACCGGAGCCAGTAAAGCTCTGAATGGCATAAACCGCTCGAGCGAGATCCGCACCAATAGGTGCTGTGGCGGTTAGCGAAAACTGCGTGTAGTCCGAACTGGTTGGTACCACAAGATTCGGAGTTCGGCTGATTTCCACGCCATCGGGGAGGGGAGTTGAACTACGCCACTCGATGCGAATTTCAGTGCCACCTGAGTTACCACTAAACAGTTTATGCCAACCGCTGAAGGTATAGATATTACCAGCAGAGACACTGACATCCTGGAAAGCACCAGCAAAGGCTGCGTTATCCATAACGATGTTCAAATCCAAGTGCTGATCGCCAGTGCGTGGCATCACGGAACCGTTGGCAGACGATGCAGATCCCCCAATACCTTGAAAATTACCGCTAAACGCTTCCCAAAAACCCACGAAAGGAGGGCCATCGGACGTTACGGGATCTTCAAAACCGGGATTAACGAACAAGTTTTGTGCCGACGCCAGCGAACCGAAGGCAGTGACGGCCATTGCCACAGCGACTACCAAACTCAACTTGAAGTACTTCATGAGCATTCTCCAGTGACTAACAACGTAGAAGT
>JBGTMM010000498.1:0-3724 GCA_041743635.1 Bythopirellula sp. | reverse complement strand
CGCGGCCCAATCGCTCAGTAACGAGACGATTATGACTGCGGAGATTGCAAGTTGAAGTTGTTCGCCTGTAAATTGTTGGCAGACGAAAATATTCATCCCAACGTGGTTCAGTTTCTTCGCCAACGTGGATGCGATGTCGAGGATGTGGACGCTTTGAGTCTTGTTAGGGAAGCGGATGATGTGATCTTGAACGAGGCACTTAAGCAAAGTCGCATTGTTATGACGCATGATCGAGATTTTGGTCGCCTGGCCATTTTGATTCGGAAGCCGTTGCATGGAATCGTGTTTCTGCGGCCCGGCCATATCGACCCACAGTTTACGATCGCCACGCTTCAAGCAATTGACACTCATGATCTTGATTTGACTCCATCATTCATCTTGGTAGCGCGGCGTCGTGGCACGCACGTACAATTGCGCCTACGACGCTGGTAATGCGGCACATAAAGTCAACAGAAATTGCAATGAGCGAATTTGTGATCTGCATCGACAATCAGAGCAATCCCGCGAGCCTAATCGTGGGGAAGGTGTACCGACGGTTGACGGACGTCGACGCGGAATCGCACCGCATGCTCCGTGTTATCGACGAAGACACTTCCGAGCCTGATGGCTATCTCTACCCATTATCCATGTTTGCGCCCGTCGAGTTGCCAGAAGAGGCAAGGCTAGTATTGATGGCGACGGGAAGCTGAATGGTCATTTTTCGTATCTTAAGAGAAATCGAGGATGATATGAACTTACGAACACAACAACCAGTTTTCTTAGTTTTAACACTTGCTCTGCTGGTGGGATGCGGAGAGCAAGAGAGGGAGAGTAGTACCAAAACCGTGGCCACTACGGCAGCTTTTAATGTCGCTGGTGCCCCGATCGTGCAGTTTGAAGTTCCCGACATGATGTGCGAAGAATCGTGCGCGAAAGCAGTGCGCGAAACTCTGGCGGCTCAGCCCGGTGCCAAGGAAGTTGTTATTGATTTTCCCAACAAATTGGCAACTGTGGCGATTGATGAGAAAACCTTTAGCAGTGACGACGCCTTGGCCGCTCTCCTGGATAAGCAATTCTCGCAAGCGAAGTTAGCTGTTGCTCCCGAAGCGGTTGCTGAACCTCCTGCATCTGAAGCGCCCGCCGCTCCTGAATCTACTTCAGGTTGAATACCTTGAAGATTTGAAACTTGATAGCCCCAGGCAAATGCCGTGGCCTATTTCTTTGCCTCGTCCGGCCGCTGTCCGATGGATTCAGCGGTCGGGTGGTAGAACAAGACGATGGGAAGCATCAAGAGTGCGATAAATAAAAACATGATACTGCGCGGCCAACCGGCTCGTTCGATCAGCCATGAGAGCGATCCGTAGAGTAGCGTCGAGATCACGACGCCGATCCAGTTCGCTTGATTCATGACGGCAATCATGCGGCCTTTTTTATCGTCGGGGGGGCGCGACTGCATGAACACCTGCAGCGGCACGGCAAAAAACCCCGTGAAATTGCCAAGCAGCAATAGCATGACCAGGCTTCCCCAAAAGCCCAGCCACTGACCTCCGTCGGCGATACCGGGAAGCTTGAACAATTTGCCGCCCGCGTCTTTTAGCAAGTTGAGATCGCCGCTAGCCGGAATTGCGAGTAAGAGCAGGCAGGCGAACATCCCGACGCTGCCGACGCGTATCAACGTAAAGCTGATCTTGCCGCGCGAGATCAAACCGCCAAGCGCGCAACCCACGGCGATTCCGACTCCCACAATACCGGCCAACACACTGGTGAAGTCGTCATCGAGCGCAAGGTCGCTCTTTCCCAAGATGTTGACGGCCGGCGGCATCATGCCGGCCAACAGCCAGAAAATGCTGGAAACAGCCAGGGCCAGTGTGAGTGGCCGATCGTTGCGGAGCATTTCGCGCATGTCGGGAGGAACCGTGAACGAAGACGCCTCTAATTTCAACCTGGGATTGGCCGGCGGCACACGCCGCACGAGCAGAGAAGTAAGTGTCCCCACCACGGCGATGCCAATGCAAACGCTGGACCCCACCCAGAGTTGATCGCGAAAACCTTTGAGCAGTACGCCGGCCGCCACGGTTCCAAAAATGATTGCGAGAAAGGTGGTCATCAGGATAAATCCATTGACTCTCGGAAGATCTTCACCGCGCAGCATTTCAGGCAAGATGCCGTATTTCGCCGGACCGAAGAACGCGCTTTGGACGCCCATAAGGAACAGCACCGCGTAGAGCAGCGCGAGGCTGTTATTTTGCGAATAATAGGCAAAGCCCAGCCCCCCCAGCGCCATCACGACAATCTCCGCGATTTTGCAGGCGATGATAATCTTGCGCTTGCCGAATTTATCCGAAAAATATCCGGCGATGCCAGTAAACAGCAGAAATGGCGCGGAGAAAATAAAACCGGCCAGCCACTGCTGGTCTTCGGATTCCGCCGCCGCTCCGGCGACAGTCGTAATCGAGAGCAGCAAAATCAATTGCTTAAAGAGGTTGTCATTAAAAGCGCCGCAAAACTGCGTGATCGTCATCCCCCAAAAGCTCTTGTCGGCGTAGAGCGTGGGAAGGGCGGTCGTGTCGAGGTGTTCTGTGACGGCTTCGGCAGTGGTTTCGGCGGAGGACATGTGGCAGATTATGGGTGGCCCTGCCGTGGCCAGCAATATGAATTGTGGGCGATCTGCCAAGCCGAATGTATTGAACCGCCAAAGTCGCCAAGCTAGAAATTTAGACCGCTAATATTCGCTAATGCTCGCTTATAAAACTATTAGCGATCATTAGCGTGAATTAGCGGTGAAACTTCTTTCTTGGAGGTTCACCCTATTTTGGTAATTCTTGCCCACACCCCCAGAAATTGCTTGACATGGCCCAACCAGCGTTTGAGAATGAGACACGGTTCAAGAATTGGCGCTTCCTCTCCTTCGCCAACGCATAAGGCATTGCTACTGCCAGTCTTCTAGAGCGTCATGCAGCCTCTACGGCACCACGCCGGGTCGTCTCTCTCCATAATACCTTCTTTACGCGCTCGGCAAACGCCGGGGAGGAAGGAGAACACTAATCCTCGCTAATCAACACTGATCTGGATTAGTGCAAATTAGTACCGATTAGTGTTCCAACAAATAGATCGTGTGGCATGGCCTCGGAGGTACTCCGACGTGGCCATGTTTCTCGACAATTCAACATGCCCACGAGTACGAGGGCATGCCACCCAAACCCTACCACAACAAGAAGGCCCTCCATGAAACGCCTCAGTTGTCTGCTTCTGCTTTGCACACTCTCGATCAGCTCCACCGCCCACGCCGCCGAGATTCGCACGGTCGCCCTTAGCGGCCAGCAAATTCCCGGCTTGCCCGACGGCACGATCTTCACCTCTTTCCAGGGATTTGCACTCGTGCTCAACGACGCCGGCCAAACCGCGTTTCGGGCCTATGACTCTGACTCGAACTTTATTCCCGGTGTCTGGTCGGAAGGCGCCGGCAGTCTGAATCTGGTGGCGGCTGTCGGCCAGCAAGCGCCCGGATTACCTGACGGCGTGACCTACGTCGAGCTCCAAAATCCTAATCGCCAGGTGATTAATGACGCTGGCTCCACGGCGTTTAGTGGGCGCTTTAGTGGCGGGGGCTCAGGTGGCATCGGTTTTTGGTCGAGCGGGCCCGGCGGTTCGGCCCTAATTGTCCGTTCCGGTGAGCAGGCCGCCGGAACGCCTGCTGGCGTCACCTACGGGAGTTTCGGCGGCTTCGACCACGCAGATTCACTCG
>JBGTMM010000497.1:0-13322 GCA_041743635.1 Bythopirellula sp. | reverse complement strand
GTATAAATTTTCATGGAAGCCTTATTGGGGTGAGATTATGGCGGTTGGGCGGATTGGAGCGCTATGTTCCACACGAGATGTGCGGGTTCCATGAGACCTGGTTCCTTGAGGATAGGATAATCGCGGCGGGGGTGTCCGCTGCGGTTTCTGCTTTGGCCATGCTGTCCGCCACGATTTTGCCCCCCCGCAGGTGGTTTTAGCGGCTACGGAAGCTAGAATCTAGCGACCCGCAAATTTCCCCCAGCTTGCCGAAACGGGTAAATTCGTCCGTTTTGAAGTGTCCGTTGAAATTTGTGGTAATTCATTCCCGCCAGTTGCGGGCGACTCGCCAGACGTAGATCCGTGTCCCGCCGCAAGGAGCTCTCCATGTTTTTACTGTATCTTCGCCCGCTCATGCCGGTCGGTGCGGTGCTTTTTTTGATGAGCACGCTGTGCAATTTACTTTTGGCAGTAGAAAAGAGTCAGTCTTCGTCGTTGGTGGCGGTCGTTGCCCAACAAGAAGCGCAGAAAAAACAGGACGAAGAACCCGATCCCGCCGACGAAGCGGACGACGCCGAGAAGTCTGACGACGAGGACGCCGAGGAATCCGACGAAAAGGTTGCAGAGAAATCTGACGAGAAGACAGAGAAAAAATCGGCCGACGCGGACAAAGATAAAAAGCCTGTGGAAGACGAGGAGAAAGAAAAGGAAGAATCAGACGCCAAAGAAAAATCTAAAGACGCGGATAAGCCCGCGGAAGAAAAGGAAGCAACTAAAGCCGAAGAGTCCAAAAAGAAGGAAAAGGCGAAACCTTTCACCGTTAAAAGCAAACCGCTGAAAATCGAGCAAACGCTCGAGGGTATTTTTGTTGCCGATGACATGCGAGAGGTCGCCCTCCGGCCCGATACTTGGGCGCGCTACACGGTCGTCGAAACCGTTGAGCACGGCGCGGAAGTTAAAAAGGGGGACGTGCTGATTAGCTTTGATGACGAGAAAATCGAAGAACAGCTTGCCGAGGAGACGATTGACCAGCGGCTGAGCGAGTTGGCTTTGATGCAGGAAGAAGAAGAATCCCCTCGGAAAAAAAAGCTGCTGAAATTGGCGTATGAAGCCGCCAAGCGGACATACGATCAATTGGTCGAGGACAAAGAGTATTATTTAGAGACCGATCGTCCGTTCGCCGAGCGGATCGCCAAATATCGTTATGACTCTTCCAAGGAAGATCTGGCTTCACAAGTCGAGGAGTTGACGCAGCTCAAAAAGATGTACGAGGCGGATGAGATCACCGAGGAGACGGAAGCGATCGTGCTCCGCCGGCAGGAATTCGAGGTCGCGACGGCCAAACTCATGCTCGAATTGCAGACGGCCAATCGCGATTACACGCTGGATGTCTCGTTGCCACGCAATGATTTGTTTTATAAGACGGCACTTGAGGACGCGAAGTTGGCCCTCGAACAGGCGAAAACAGCCATGGAGTTGGGCACCACGCGCGGCAAGTACGATTTGGAGAAGAAGCGTGCCGCCCGCACGCGGAGTGTGCAGAGCAATGCCAAATTGCTGAGCGATCGCGCCTTGATGGAGCTGAAATCACCGACGGATGGTACGGTGTATTATGGCCGTTGCGTAAGCGGCCAATGGTCCGAGATCGGTTCGATGACTTCGAAGCTCGTGCCGTTCAGCATGATTCCGCCCAACACGGTGTTGATGACTGTGGTGAAGCAGCGGCCCTTGCACGTGTTGACCAGCGTCAGCGAGAAAGAGTTCCCCGATTTCAAAAAAGGCTTGGTGGCGACGTTGGTTCCCACGGCGGATGCGAAAGCGGAGCTGGAGGCCAAAGTGACCAAACTCGCCGGTGTCCCTGGTGGCGGCAAGAAGTTTGAGATGCGGCTCGATCTCGACAAAAGCGATCTGCCCGACTGGTTGGTGGCGGGGATGAGTTGCAGCGTGAAAGCGACCACCTACAACAAAAAAGACGCCTTGATGGTGCCCGTCGAGTTGATTCAAACCGACAAAGAGAATGAGAAGATTAAATATGTCATGTTAATCACCGATGACGACGAAGAACCGATCCGCCGCGAGGTGAAACTCGGCAAGTCCAAGGACAAGCAGGCGGAAATTTTGTCCGGGCTGAAGGCGGGGGATAAGATTGTCAAAGAAGAGCCTAAAAAGGACGAAGATGAAGAGGACGAAGAATAGTCTTCTCGAAGGGATTTGCATGGTCACTCATCGCCAGCTTCTACCACTGAGCGCACTGCTTGCGTTCGGATTCTGTAGTTTTGTTTTCGCGCCACTGTGTCTAGCCAAGGATAGTTCAGCGGTCAGCGTCGAAAAGATCGACGTGAAGCCGGTCTATCCGTTGTCCACTGTGGGCCCCAAGCCCGTCGCGACGACTCCACCCACTGCGGCTGAAATTAAACAGTCGATCAAGCGGGGCGTAGATTTTCTGTTGGAAACGCAGCTCAAGTCGGGGGCGTGGGGCCGTTCGGGGAGCGGCAAGTACTACACGATTTGGGCCCCCGTGCCAGGAGCCCATCAGGCCTACCGCATGGGCACGACGGCCCTGGCGGTAACGTCGCTGGTGGAAGCGAGCCCACTTTTTATTGGTGAAGAGCACGAAAAGATTATTGATGCCGCGATTGACCTTGCCCAAGGGTGGCTGTTGAAGCAGGGGGGTGATCTGCGGCGGAGCGCTCCCGACATGTACGACGATTACTTTGGCCACGCGCTATACAACGTGTGGGGCCACGCCTATGCGATTCAAGCCGCGGCTGCATTGCATGACAGGGCCGAGGGCAACACCACCTTGCAGGCCAAGCTAAAAAAGTCCATCGCCTATCACATCCACCGTTTGGAGCAAGATTCGTTTATCAATGGTGGGTGGGGCTATTACGATGATCCCTTTACCGACAAATACGGTAACGCGGTTCAACCCCGCCGGGCGAAGCAACAACAACCCACGGGGAGCTCGATCAGCTTCACCACGGCAACGGTGCTCATTGCGCTTAAGGACGCGGAACGCTTGGGGTTTGACATTCCCGAGAAGCTCACCAAGCCGGCCGTGGATTCGATTCTGCGACAGCGCTATCCCGACTTTGCCTACGCTTATGGTGAATACCTGAAATATGTGCCCCGAATGGACATCAATCGACCGGCGGGAAGCTTGGGTCGTTCGCAGGTGTGCAATCTCGCGCTGCGGATGTACGGCGACAAGCTGGTGACCGACGAAGTATTGGAGACGTGGCTTGATCGGCTTGTGGTGCGCAACGGCTGGCTCAGCATGAGCCGCAAGCGGAACTACCCGGCGCAGTCGCCGCACTTTGCCGACTTTGGCGTGGCTGGCTACTTTTATTATTACGGCCATTACTACGCGGCGATGTGTGTCGATCAGTTGCCCGCTGATAAAAAGCCGTTCTATCAGGACCATCTAGCGAAGATTTTGATGCCGCTGCAAGAAAAAGACGGCAGTTGGTGGGACTACATTCTTTACGACTATCACCAGCAATACGGCACGGCAATGGCCGTCTCGGCTTTGGTGCGCTGCCTGCACGATGAGCCGACCGGGGGCGGTTCTTGATTCAATCTTTTTTGATTCGGAGAAGTGCCTTCCCCGTTTTCTGACCTGGGAAATGCCGTTCCCGGGCTTGGGTGCGACTCATTATTTTAGTTGTCGCTTTCTGGCAACGTGGTTGGGTCGTCCGTTTTGACTGTGAAACGTGCCGGTCGGGTTGGAGCGGAAGTTTCGCCGGATGCTTGGCATGCCGGGGGAATCTCCGCAAACGGGGGCACAATTTCTTGCTGCGCAGCGCTTGCGCGAATGGTGTTGAGCTACGTTTGGCTATCTCGCTCGCTGAGTGCCGCTACAGGCAAAAAAATCGAGCTGAGAAACGAGCCTGCCCACCGGATTGTGGCGGTTGTACGGGGACCGAAGTTTCGCCATGGATTTTGGAAATTCCCGAGGGTGAATCGGTCTCTGGAGTGACCTAGATTTGAATACCAACGGCGAGCAACACGCCCCCCGCGTGACGCCGATGGAGTGACCGACCCCTCACCCGCGGATTTGAATGTCGCGGGATTGTGCTCCTGGCAGCTCCCATAACTAACACCTCCGACTGCTTGACCCAGCAAAGAGTTCGCCGATGGGCTTCCTAAAGAAATTTTTCCGTAACGTGTTCCACGAGGAACTTGTCGCACAAGGCACGAGCAGCTTTGACACGCTCCGCGAGGACGAGCTCGAAGCCCACATGAGGGTGAACCGCTATGGCAGCTTCTTGCTGACCGACGCGGTGCGGCCTTCTTATGGACTGGAAGTGGTGCCGTCCGCGGGGTTCCGCCATGACACGTATCGCGACGATGCCTCGAAACAGGATGTGCCCGTGGTGATGGCTTCGGCCTCGCGGGAACGAGTGTTCGAGACGTTCATGGAGCTTCTGGATCCGCTGGGGCCAGTGGTCGACGTGGTGCTTGAGAGCAGCCATCATTATCCGGCGGCGAACCAGCAGGACCTCTACCGCGAACACATCGACATGCCGATCTTGCAGAGCATTCTGTGGGAGTTCGAGGACCTGCTCGTGAATGACGGCTGCACAGGGATCGCAGTGCTCAATCCCAGCACCCCTCAAGAAGTGCAATTCGACGAACACAAGCTCTTAATCGTCTACGGCAAGAAGCTCACGCCGTTCGAAAGCGTGCTGATCGACGCGGGACTGAACTGCCGCGAGGAAATGCGGTTTGTCACCGAGGCGGAGCACATTCACTCGACCAACGACGACTACATCGGACAATTTGAAGAGCTCAAGATGCGACTGGGAATCGATTCCGGCTACTGAGCCGAGAGAAAACAGCGTCCGCCAAACCACTTTGGCTGCGGCTTTGCAACCGCGAGGCCGGGGATTCGCAAGGATCCTCGGCCTGATTTTTTGGTGGCGCTTTGATTAGAGAATCTGCTTTCACGGCCGCTGAAGCGGCCTCGCCTTGGCGACACCGGGCTTTGAGTTTTCTTATTTGGAAAATCGGCCCTTGTTCGACCTGCTCGGTTGATCTGGAACCACCTCGCTAGGCCATCTTAACTCCCACAGTGTTGGGAAGTAACCAACATTCATTCGGGCTGTTCTGGTACGAAATATGCCGCTCGTTTCGTCTCGGAGCAAATTGCTCAGACTCTTTGCAGTTCAAAAAACAGTTTTGGAGTGAGGAACTTACCATGAAAACTTTTCTTCTCTGTGGGATGGCCGGAGTCTTGGCCTTAAGCGTCTCGCCGGCTTACACGCAAGATACGGAAGGTGTTCCTCCCGTTAATGATGAAGTTCCCTCGCAACAAGGCAGCCAAATCATCGATGATGACGCTGGCATTTATCCCGACGACGAATCGCCCTGGTTCTCGGCCGACGGATTGCAAGATGAATTGGAACTCGATGACGATCAGGTCGAGCGACTTAATGAAGCATACGGGGCAACCTGGAGGCAAATGCGGGCTACGGGCGCAGATTCAGGAAGGGGCCTTGATGAGCAAGCTCGCAGCCAGCGATTAAACGAATATCGCGACCGATTTGATAGCGAGTTCAACCGGAGTACGGGCAGCGTGTTCCGCAATCCACAACAGCAGCAACGTTTCAATCAATTGCGGATGCAGTACGAGGGATTCGGGGCTTTTGATAATCCCCGGTTGCGACAGCAATTCAATCTGAATGAGGATCAAAATCGTCAATTGCAGGAGCTGCGCCGCGATTATGATAGCCAAATCGAAGGGTTACGAGAAACTTTTGCGACCAATCCCGACGATGCGCGGACCCGCTTTAACGATCTCCGCGGTAGTTCGCGGCAAAGATTCGAGGGCATTCTCAACGATCAACAAAGACAGTCATTCAATGAAATGACGGGTCAGCCATTTGATTTTAGCGCGGACAGCTTTCTCGGCGGACGATCGCGCACTAGGGCTTCGGGTTCCGTCAACCGCGAGGCCTCGCCTGGTTTCAATACCGGGCAGGCTCCGGGATTCAATACCGGCCTGAATCCGAATCCCGCTGACAACAACAACGCGGGTAGCAATAATGCTGGTACGGGTACAGGAACAAGTGGCACGTCGGGAACAGGGTCTGGGACGGGCGGTACGGGAACTGGTGGCACCGGTAGCGGCACAGGTTCCGGTAGTTCGGGAAGTGGCAGCGGATCAGGGACTTAAGGCTCTGAAAGATTTTTACGCGACGGAGGCAACTGCACGAAGAATCAGGTGCGTCAGGTTATCGTGGTTTGTTGTAACCCGCTGAAGGCTAGATTTTCGCACCTTCTCTAGCCGGAGGGGACGCCGGGATTTTATCTCCGGTCAGTGACACGATATTCGCGGTTGTCTCCGCCGTTTTTTTTCCCAGGCATTTTTCTTTAGTTCCGTGGCGGAGTCGCTCGCGGAGTATCATCGCAACCAATTGAAGTGGCCGCCACCCACTGGTGTTCGCCGCAAGTGCCGCATTTCTTTTCAGGTTGCTCCGCAACACAGCCGCAATTTTTACAGCACGCGACGTCGGCCTTGTCGCTGGACTCAACTAGCCTTTTTCCCTGAGGCAAAACGGACAGGCCGGGGCGTTCTTGAGAATTTTTAATCACGCTCACTTTGCCCGAGGGCTCCATGTAGGCTAAGGCCACTTGTCCCAGTTGATGAATCCCTTCGTAACGCAAGCTTTCGAAAAGTTCTTCGTGGGACAGAGATTCTTCATGGAGTTTAGCGAGTTGGATGATGCCGTTTTCGATGATCAGATTCGATTTGCCCTCCACGATCTTTTCCAAGGTTTCGTTTTTTTCCGTAAGCATTGCCATCACCCGCTGTAGACCCAAGACGCTGGCCACCACGACAAATGAGTGAATGAGTGGTGTGTCGTCGTACATCATTGCGTCGCCGACGGCCGTGCCGAGGGCGATGATGATGGCGAAATCAAAAAAAGTGATTTCGCCCATCGTACGCTTGCCGGACCAGCGCAAGAGCAGCAAGGTAAAAAAATAGACCAGAACGACACGCAATAAGATTTCGAGAAGATAAACCGCCGGATGCTCGCCGAGGACGATCCGCTGCCAGTCGAAGGAATAGTCTTGGCCTTTTTCGCCCATGGATTACGCACCACTTTCTTTGCATGGCGCGAGCATTCGTTAACCGTTGACGATCTCGCCGCCGTTGGGATGGAGGATTTGACCGGTCATGTATTGCGAATCAAGCGACGCGAGCAACAATAAACAAGTCGCACATTCCCACGGTTCGCCCGCGCGGCCGAGAGGAGTGTCGCCGCCGAACTTCTTCACTTTTTCCGCGGGGAAAGTCGACGGAATGAGCGGCGTCCAAATCGGTCCCGGCGCGACGGCATTCACGCGGATGCCGTCCTCGGCCAGCATTCCCGACAGTGAGCGTGTGAAGCTGACAATCGCCCCCTTGGTGGCCGAATAATCGACGAGTTTAGGGCTGCCACGGTAGGCCGTCACCGAAGTCGTGTTGATGACCGTCGAGCCTTTGTGCTTTTTCAGATGTGGCAAGGCAGCCTTTGTTAAAAAGAACATGGAATAAATGTTCGTACGGAATGTGGCGTCGAGTTGTTTCTCGGTGATGTCGGCGAGAGACGCCTGCGGATGTTGCTCGGCGGCATTGTTCACGAGGATGTCCAAGCGGCCGAACTCTTTGACGGTTTTTTCAACAGCACGCCGGCAAAAAGCCTCGCGGCCAATATCGCCCTTGAGGAGAATTGCTGTTGAACCTTCTTGCTCGACCAGCCGCAAAGTTTCCTCGGCATCGGTCTGTTCTTCGAGATAAACAATGGCGACGTTTGCCCCTTCACGCGCAAACAGAACCGCCACGGCGCGGCCAATGCCACTATCGCCGCCGGTGATCAAGGCGACTCGACCCTCTAACTTTTCGCTGCCTTGGAGTTCTGGCACGATTGTGATCGGCTCGGGGCGCATCTTGGTTTGGCGACCGGGCTGACGCGATTGGGTTTGCGCGGGACGCTGCTGCTTTTTGCTCGATTTACCCTCTTGCTTGGAACTGTTGGCCATCGCGAACCTCGCTCAAAAGTCACAGCCACGAAAGAACAGCAGGAGAATAATGATCGGAATCGGCAGTCCGAGAAGCCAGGCAAAGATGCCGTATTTGATTTTGCCCGCACGATTGGCGACGCGATTGTTCACGATGGAATCTCCTGAAGGAGGAAAAGGGTTGATTGATCTGGGGAGTTTGCAAGTGGCGTGCCGCTGCGAGAAGTGCTGGTTTTCTGTTACTTTTGCAATGCCAGACCTTTCAGCCCGTACTGAAAGTCCTCTGTTGGTCGTCTGGCGACCACGTACCGCGTATGGCAGGGTCTGCTAGCGAGCAGGGTTTCGACCTTGCGGTGCTGGCATAGTTTACAGAAGATTCGCAGCCCGAAATAGGCGCTAGACGTGAGCGCTAGGCGAGAGGTGTGATGGAAAGTCGTTTTGCAATTCTTGTCACTATCTTGCTGGGCGGGTGCCACTCGTTTCAGACTGAGCCAGTGGCCTTGTCGCAAGCCATGATGGGTGTGACTGATCCCGTGGGACCGGCGTTTCTGGCGCCAGGGCAACTGGCTACAGCCGACCCAAATGCTTCCAGGTCGATAGTGATCCCCGTGACGAATGAGGATTACGCTTGGGAATTGATCGTCGACGTGGTGAACGATTATTTTGACATCGATCAAGAGAGCCGGGTTCAGACGGTGGGCAACGTGGTGACGGAAGGGCGGATAGAAACATTTCCCCAGGTGGGTGCGACGATATTGGAACCCAACCGCCTGGATTCCGTGGGGCGTTACAACCTAGTGGAGAGTACCTTTCAAAGCGTCCGTCGGCGCGGCGAGATCCGCGTCGTCCCTCAGCAAGGAAGCTGGCTGGTGGACGTAGTTGTGTACAAGGAATTCGAAGACTTACCACGGCCGGAAAATTCCAACACCGGGGCGGCCACGTTTCGTTTTGACAATTCCATTCCAAGCCGACTGGACGAAGGGGTGAGCCGCACGAAGCTCTCCCAGTTCTGGATTCCGATGGGGCGAGATTGCGAAATCGAAACGCAGATGTTGCTCGATATTCAGGATCGCATCGCGAATCCGCCTCAATAAATAACTAGCCACAGAGGGCACAGAGAACTCAGAGGAAGAATAAACAAAGCAAGAATTATTCTCTGTGCTCTCTGTGTACTCTGTGGCAAAAACTCAATGATGCGTATTAGGAGGGCATGGCGATTGGCACACCGAGCTTTGGGATGGGCATGATGGGTGCCACGACTGGCTGATAGACCGGCAGGCGGATGATAAATGCCGTGCCGCGGCCGAGGCTGCTCTCGACGCGAATGCGTCCTTGGTGGGCGTCGATGATATCTTTGCATGTGGCGAGACCCACGCCGGTGCCCCCTTTGCCAGTTTCATCGGGGCCGCTCTTGGTGGAATAGTAGCGGTCGAATATGTTGGGCAGACTAGCTTGGGGGATGCCCGTGCCGGAATCGCGGATCGTCAGTTCGACGGCATGGGTTACTGGATCGTGTGCGAGCCGCAGCAGCAACTCGCCGCCGTGGGGCATCGCTTGGCGGGCGTTGGTCATCATGTTCAAGAGCACTTGCTGGATCTGATTGCCGATGGCCCTGACGGGGGGAACTTCGGCAAATTCGCAGCGGACCGCCACGCGGTACTTTTGCATCTCGCGTTCCAACAACACCAACGACTCGCTGATAAGCTGCTGGAGATGCGTGGGGGCAAATTCTTCCTTGCGATTGCGCGCGAGGCCTAGCACGCTGTTGGTGATTTTCTCGGCCCGCTGAGCGGCTGCGAGGATTTTATCGAGCGCTTTGTCGCGGGTGGTTTCATCTTTGTGGCGCAGGCCCAGCTTGGCATAGTTGATAATCGTCATCAGCACGTTATTGAACTCGTGCGTGGTGGTGCCCACAAGTTCCCCCAGCGCGGCCATGCGCTGCGCTTGGAGCAACTGTCGTTTGAGGAGCTCGATTTCCTGTTGGGGATTGGGGTTGCCGCATTGCATGAGGGATTATCCGGAAGGTTCGACCCGGGAATGCCATCCCTGGGCTTGGGTGGGTAAAGACTGCGTAGCTTGCCGGGGCGGGTTATTTTCGCCCGCTTTGACTAACAGGAATGCTTTAACTGCTTGTGTTTTCCGTACTTAACTCTGTAGGTGGTATCGACGAATTCGCCTGGGCGACTCAAACCCAAGGCGATACAATCCCACCGCCGGGCGGATCGCGACGAGTCGCGGCGCTTTCGAGTCATGAAAGTTTGTGTATGGGAGAAATGCGATGCATGCCGCAAAGTTGCTATCACTCGCTGTTGAATCTGCCCGCTCGGCGGGTTACGAGATTCGGGAAGAAGTGCTCGACGGGGCTGGCGGGGGGCATTGTTTGATCCACGGCAAGAAATGCCTGCTCTTGGACATGACGCAAACGCATCGCGAGCAACTCAGCGACGTGCTGGATGCCCTGCGGGCCGAACCCGAGATCAAACTTGCCGAACTGCACCCGCTGTTAGCAGCGAGCTTGCAGGAGTTTCTGCAAAAGGCGGCGTGAAAGATTTCTACAGGAGAAAGCAGAGAGAGCAGAGAAATACAAATTAGAACTCTGCTTCCTCCGCTACCTCCTGTAAATCATCTTATTTGATACAGTCTGTTCTCGCGGATGTAGTCTGCGACTCTATCGGGGACCATTTGCTCCCATTCTCCACCGCTCGCGATGAGTCGCCGGATCTCGGAACTGCTAATAGCCATGGGCGTCATTTCAATTTGACAGGCTTTGATCTCGGCCAGCCGATCGAAAGAAACCATTGATTCTAAGTGCTCGAAGTTGGGCGCTGGTTCGCCGGCGCGATTGACTACGAGGGGCGTCGCCACTTGACAGATGTCGGCAGGTCGTCGCCAGTGGGGAAAGTCCACGAGCGAGTCGGCACCCATCAGCAGGAATAACTGAGCCTTAGGCAAGAGCGATTTAATGGTGAGCAGCGTGTCGATGGTGTAGCTCATGCCGCCGCGATCAATTTCGACCTCAGAAATCTTAAAAGTTTCACTTTTGCCGAGCGCCAATTTGAGCATTGCCAGACGGTCGACATTCGTTGCCCGAGGTCCGGTGGGTTTGAAGGGTTGCTGGGCCGCGGGGACAAACCAGACGCGCTCGAGCCCTGCTTGCTCGAGACAACTTGCCGCGAGGGCCAGATGTCCGCGATGCACGGGATCGAAGCTGCCGCCAAATAGGCCGAGACGCATGGGGATTCTGATTGTTCTGCGATGCCGAGGGAATGTTCTTATAATGGGCGGAACGTGTTCCGCGCATTTTTACCACGAAGACCTCCCGCTGCAAGCAGCGGCGCTAAATATCGAAAAAGTCATGTCGAGCCGCCAACCGAGTTTGTTTGACAATGAACCCGCCGCGTGGGAACTCGATGCTCTGCAGCAACGCCTTGTGGCCACGGTGGTGCTGGGCGAGGGGGCGACGGGCGAATACGACTATTTGGTTCCTGACGTTCTGTGTGATGCGGACGAAACGGAACGCTTGCTGCAAATTGGCCGGCGAGTGCGGGTGCCCTTTGGTCGGTCAAATCGCAAGGTGGTGGGCTATTGCGTGGCGCTCGGGACCAAAGGGGTTGATCCCGGGCGATTGAAATCCGTCGACGAAGTGGTGGATTCGACCTCGCTCTTGTCGCCGGCCATGCTGCGGCTCACGCGGTGGATGGCCGACTATTATTTGTGCAGTTGGGGGGAGGTGCTCGAAGCAGTGGTTCCCGCGGGGGTTCGGCAATTGGCTGGCACGAGGAAAGTCGTGTTGCTTTCGGTGCCGGAAGACGTGCGTGACAAGCTCGCGACGTTGAAACTCAGCGCGAAGCAAGCGCAAGCCCTCACCCATCTGGCCAAATCTGATCGTCCACTCACGATTGCTCAGCTCGCCGCGGCTGCCGATTGTAGCGCTGCGCCGATCAAGCAACTTTTGAAGAAAGGGCTAATCGAGGGTCGGGAAAAACGCCTGAACTCAAGCGAAGCGGAACGGGAAGTCGTCGAGCGGGAATCGCCGCTCACTCTCAACGCCGATCAACATCGGGCGCTGGAGACCATCAATGCCGCGCTGGAAAAGCCCGAGCCACGCGGGATGGTCCTGCACGGCGTCACGGGCAGCGGCAAGACCGAAGTCTATCTGCAAGCCATCGACCGCGTGGTGAGTTTCGGTCGGCAGGCGATAGTGCTCGTTCCGGAGATCAGTCTCACACCGCAAACGGTGCGGCGTTTTCGCGCGCGATTCGACGCCGTGGCCGTGCTACACAGCCATCAAACAAATGTGGAGCGGCATCGCGAGTGGCAGCGGATTTCGCGGGGCGAAGTGCAAGTGGTTGTCGGCGCGCGGAGCGCCGTGTTCGCGCCGACGCCCCATTTGGGTTTGATTGTGATCGACGAGGAGCATGAATCGTCGTTCAAACAGGACAGCACTCCCCGTTATCATGCCCGCGACGTGGCTTGGCAGCGAGCCGTGGCGGAACGGATTCCGCTCGTGTTGGGGAGTGCCACGCCGTCGCTCGAAGCTTGGCAGCGAACGGAACAGGGGGAGTTTGCGCGGCTTGATTTGCCGTGCCGGGTGTCGAATCGGCCGCTGCCGAATGTGATGACCGTTGATCTGCGCGATCCGGGCCACTCGCGCACGAGCCGCGGAGCGATTAGTCGGCCGCTGCATCAAGCAATGGTGGCGGCGCTGCGGGACGAGGGGCAGGTGATTTTACTGCTCAATCGCCGAGGTTTTTCAACACACATTCAATGTCCCGCATGTGGATTTGTGGCGAAGTGCCCGCACTGCGAATTGTCGCTCACTTTTCATCGGCAGGAGAGCGTCACCCGTTGTCACTACTGTGACTTCCAAACCAGCCCCCCCACCAGTTGTCCCGATTGCAAATCGCCGGCGATTCGCTTCGGCGGGCTGGGCACGCAGAAGTTGGAAGCGGAAGTTCACGCGCGATTTCCCGATTACGTGTGCGAGCGGATGGATACCGACAGCATGAAAACCCGCGGAAGCCATGAGCGTGTGCTCGACGCGTTTCGGCATGGTAAGGTCGATATTCTGTTGGGCACGCAAATGATCGCCAAGGGCTTGGATTTTCCCAACGTCACGCTGGTGGGGGTGATTAATGCCGACACGGCGTTGCACCTGCCGGATTTTCGTGCTGGGGAGCGGACGTTTCAACTCGTGGCCCAAGTGGCGGGACGCACGGGGCGGGGCGAAAAGGGCGGCCGGGTGTTGGTGCAAACGCTGAGCCCCGATCACTTGGCGATTCGCGCGGCAGTACGACACGATTACGAAATGTTCGCGACCGAAGAGCTTGCCGTTC
>JBGTMM010000496.1:0-3706 GCA_041743635.1 Bythopirellula sp. | reverse complement strand
GGGGGGAGCCGTGACTGGTGCGGCGGGTTCTAGGGCTGGCGTTTGTTCAGCGCCTTGAAATTCAACCGAAGGCTCGACAAGCTGCTCCAGCGGCACGGGTTGGCTGCGATGCAAGACGTCGGCTTCGCGTGAACGGAGTTGCTCGTAACGGTCACGAGTTTGCGTGCGGCGTTGTTGCACCTTCTCCACGCGCGCCTGGCGACGAAATTCTTCCAGCGTGATCCGTTCGGGACCTTGAATTCTTTGCAGTGCGTTGCCGATGCCGTAGCGCATGCCTGGATCGCGCGCCTCGTACATCGCGCCAAGCTTCAGGTCCTCTTCGGCTTCATATTGCCGTCCCTGACGGAGCCTGGCGACTCCGCGGAAATAGTAGACGCGCGGATCAGTCGACCCCGCCATCACGCAATCGGAAAACATCTCTTCCGCTTGCGAAGCTTGTCCCGCAAAAAACGCATGGACGCCACGACCGTAGAGAGCGGTGATTTCGGTTGTGTCTTGGGCCTCCGCAACGGTGTGCGATCCACAAACAACGACTAACAACAGAGCGGTCCATAAACCCAGCGCACCAGCGCAAACTCGGCAAGGCGATTTCATGATGAAACTCCACAGGAATGCATTTCACACAAAGAACGATTTTCAACCTACAGCCGTCCTCTTCCCGGCCGGCCGCTCGATCCGCATCCTGGGACCTGCCTCTCTCGCCTCCTCAACCACTCGGATCGCTACAGTTTGGCATTTTGAGTCCGCAATCCCTCAATCTCACCCTTAATTTGGTCGAAATTAGGCTGCTCCAGCACCGGCAGTTTCTCCTTGGTGAAGCCTAATTTCTGTGCTTGCTCCCAAGCCTTCAGCGCCGCCTGGTCATTCCCTGCCAACAAGTTGGCTTGGGCAAAGTGGTAGAATTTCACGGGATCTCGGCTCAGCGACGTAGCGAGTGACATATCTTCAACCGCCCCGTCGTACTCTTTGCGAGTCATGCGGACCACCGCGCGAGTATCCAAAATGTCTTCCACGGGACCATATACCTCAAGGGCTTGGTTAATCAATTCTTCCGCTTCGTCCATGCGCTTATTCAGCAAGGTGAGCAGAAAGCCCAGGTTGTTCATCGCCGCGGCCCGCATCATCCGCGGCACGTCGTCGCGCTTGAGTACATTGTCGTACTTAACCACGCTTTCCTCGTACCTGGCCTGGGTTTCAAGGAGCTCCGCCTGGACCAACATGCGCCGTACCGACTCGGGATCATCACGCATCGCTTTCGCCATCATGGCGTCGATGTCGGCATCATATTTGTCGCCAATTTCCGGACGCCGCTTACGCAACATTTCCGCGCAAATTTGCAGAACTTCGTCCATCGCTTGAGGAAACGATTGCTTAAGAATCTCTAAAGACTTGGCAGGATCACCATGCAGGCCCAAGAACCGCGCATATTCAAGCACGCCTTCTTTGGTGCGCTGAATGTAGAGCGGGTAAAGCTGCGCGGCCAGGTCGTATTGCTCGTGTTGAGTGGCCAGCCGTGCCACGTTGAGAACGGCTTCAAGTTGTTTCTTGTCGAGAGCACCAGTCAAGTTAGGCGGCAACATTCCCTTGAGCAGGTTTTGCAACTTGGCCTGATTGCCGCTGGCGGCGGCCAGTTTGATGCTGAGTGTTTTGTAAGCCACACTGTCAGGATTGAGCTTCTTCAAGTCTTCCAACTGTTTGCCGGCCGACAAATACTCTTCACGTTCGATTAACAAATTGATAAACGTCGAACGAACTTGTTCGTCCGAACCAAATTTGCCGATCGCGTTGAACATGAGCTCCTGGCTGCGCTCCCAATTCCCCGACTTGCTTAGCAACTGCGCCAGCGATAGCACGCCCGCTTTGCTGATAGTGCCGGCGCGGTCCATCTCGGACAGTAGGCCAATCGCTTTCAGTTGGGCTTGGGGTTCATTCCGCGAAGCAAGGATCTCGGCAAGCAAGGCCTTTTCCTTCAACGGGAGGTCTTTCAAGTTGCCTTCCCCGCCGAGCAACCGTTGAGCTTTCAAAGATTGTTGATAGTCACCCGAGGCAGCCAACAGCCGGGCTGCTTGATCACGAGCCCACACCACGTAGGGGTTATCGCGTTCGACTTGACCTTCATTTGCTTGCCGCATAATTTCATTCACGTAGGGGGCCGCCATGCTCGCCGGCAGTTTGCCTGCGCCGGCCCACAGCAAATAGAATTCGGCCATCCGCTGCGCAATGGGCAACTCATCCATTCGACCCGCAAAACTGGCAAGGTACAGTTTTTCGGCTGCTCGCCAGTCACCCAGCAGTTCGTACTTTTTGGCGGTGAGCAGCGGCAACAAGTCTCCTTCGACCGCCAATTGGGCCCGTCGCAGGGTGTCGTCAATCCCCTTGGCGTCCTTCTCGGCGGCTTGCAGGGCCAGGATTTGCATCCAAATTTCCACCTCGGTTGGCTGCAGCTCTGTCGCCTTTACCAAGGCCGCGTTCGCTGCTTCACTCTTGCCGGCCTCTTTGGCAATCCGCGCGAACCACACTTGGGACGTCGGATTCTCGGCTTCGATCTCGACCACTTTCTTCGCTGATTCAAAGGCGTCTTCTTTAGCGCCGGTCTGCAACAGGATTTCCGCTTCGCTGCGCCCGAGTAACTGAAGCCGTGCTGACTCAGGAATCATGTCCAACTTTTCCCGGGCTTCGGCCATTTGTCCGCGTTGGCCCAACAGTTTTACCTGCAACGCCAGCGCATTAATATTCGGCGGGCCATACTTCAGCGCATCTTCGAGATGCTTGAGTGCCAATTCCTGATCTTCTTCCAGGACCAGCAGCAGTTGGCCATACAGAATATGCAATTCCGCCCATTGCCCACGTTTTTTCATCGCAGTATCCAACAACTTGCGTGCCCCAGCCAACTCTTCACGCAAGATCTTCTGTTGGGTGTATTCCAACATCATCCGGCGGACCATGCTATGAATGTAGTTGCCATCGCTCTTATCCTTGACCAAATCGAGGATCGATTTCTCGGCCGCGCGCATTTCCGCCGAATTACGCTCTTGGAAGGCGATCTCGAACAGTCGCGAGCGAGCTGGCAAGCTATCTGGTAATAATTCGATTGTCCGCAGCAAGTATTCACGAGCCTTGTCGTATTGTTTGAGCACTTCAAACTGCGCGGAAATCATTGCCATCAACTCCGCTTGCTCTTGCGGGGTCCAGGCATCGGTCCCTTTCGTCAAAGCCTCCAATTGCTCAGCCAAGTTTTCGCTCTTCGCTGCTCCCAACAACTGTGCCCGAGTGACGCGAACACGGAGATTGTCCCCGGATTTCTCCTCAATTTCGTCCAGCAAGGCTAGCGCCTTGGTGGGACCCGTCTCCGGCTCCGCGCTCAATAGCCTGATCGCGGCAAAGCTGATGTTGATATTGTCCGGCTCCAGCACGGCTGCTTCGCGGATCAGATCCTTAGCTTCGTCAAACTTGTTGCGCTTCATCAAGACGTCGGCTTGCACCAACTTCGTGCGTGCCGGGGTAAATTCACGCTCCGTGGCAATCTGTTGAATTAGTTCGTCAATCTTGGCCCAATCTTGCTGGTCTTCAGGCAACTTAGCCATTTCATCAATGGCCTTATTAAGATCGGTGGCGTCGTCATCGGCAGAGAGGCCCATCCGATCCCGCAGCGCTTTCAAGCCTAGCTTGGCACCCTCATAGTTGGGATTCTTTTCCAGAACCTCCA
>JBGTMM010000495.1:0-13160 GCA_041743635.1 Bythopirellula sp. | reverse complement strand
TATTAGCACGACCTTGGCAGGCTTTCGCGAGCAAGTGATCGACGACGTGAAGGGAGTGGTCGTGCCACTGCTACCCAAAGAACTTGCACAGAATAATTTATCCGACGTGGCGGTCTCCTTCTTCGAGACGCTCACTCCCGAGCCGATGGAAGTCCCCTCGTTGGGGAATAATGCGTTGGTGTGGGCGAGCGGGAATTTCAATACCCTCACGATGGCCGGCGTGGCATTGTTTGGCTTGGTGATGCTGCGTTCGTTGGTGAAAGGTATCCCCACTCCCGATCCGCTCGCTGCACCCTCTGCTCCAACACTGGCGCTCGTGGGTGGTGCTTCTGTTGGCGACAGCAAAGCGGAGGCTTACGAGGAAACAGAGAACGAAGACGCAGAACGGCCACGCTTGAAATTGAAAAAAGGTAAGAGTCTCCGCGACGAACTGACGGCCATCGTCAAGGAAGATCCCGATTCCGCCGCGGCGATCTTGCGTACCTGGATTTCTAACGCCGGTTAATACTGAAACAAGCATGAACACGACCCAAGACAAACGCTTGCGCAAAGTTGCCATTCTGATCGCCAGTCTCGATGAGGCATGGAGTGAGCGGATTCTTAACAGTTTGACCCCCCAACAGGCGCGGAGTGTGCGGCAACAGGTGGATCAACTTGCGGAGATCGATCCCGACGAGCAGCGCGAAATTGTGGCCGAGTTTCGGCAAAGTTTGTATCAGCAGCGAGATCTACACACGGCAGGCGTGGAGCTCGAAGCCTCACTGCAAGAGCGGATCGATCACGATGATTATGCACCCATGGTGATGAAACAGCACGTTTCGCTTGAGGCGGTTTCGACGGGGGATGCGGAATATCTGGTGGAGATGATGCAAGGCGAAAGCTCGCAAACCGTGGCGGTCGTGTTGTCTCGGCTGGACGCCGACCGTGCCGCCGAATTGCTCAGCCATTTTAATCCTCTTCAGCAAACCGATATTCTTGAGCGATTGAGCGAACTCGACTCCACCGACGAGCAGTCGATCCGCGTAGTCGAGGCGCAAGTCTCGCAGTGGATCGCCTCACAACGTCGCCGCAAAGAACGAATGACTGCCGGCCGGGAGATGGTCGAGCGGATCATGAGCCGCACCACGGTTCGCACGGGGCTGAAGGAAAGCACGGTGATTGCCGCACGATTATCACAGCCGACACGTGCAGTCGCCAGCGAATACCCCCCTTTGACTGCGAAATGCGAAGCGTTGCCTCCACAGGTTCGCTATGAGCCAACTCCCCAGGAGCCCAAGATTGCCATACCGCCGCAGCCGTTTGCCGATCTCACCGCCAGCGAATGTTTGGCTCGGATGGAACAGTTACCCGACGACACGTTGCTGGCCGCGTTCACCCAAAGCGAAGCGCACGTTGTGTCGCTCTCCTTGGTGGGAGTCAGCGAGAAACTGCTCAAGCGCGTGCTGCGTGGCTTGACTCGCCATGAGGCGCACCAGTTCCGGCAACAACTCCGAGATATGGGCCCCACGCGGATCAGTGACATCCTGGCCGCTCAGCAAGAAGTTCTCCGCACTGCCGATCGACTCCGCTGAGAGATAAGAAATAGCCAAACATGGCCACGATTATCAAAACTGAAACTCAGGCACATACAACTGGTACGCCGTTACGGCGCGTGGCCTACGATCTGCGCGATTTCTCTGGTCAGGCGGACGACTATTTAGATCGCGTGCGTGGCGAGGCGGCCAAGATTGTTCAGCAAGCAAAGCAAGAGGCCGAGAAGATTCGCTCGCAAGCGGAGCAAGCGGGCCGCCAAGCCGCCGAAGAAGCCATCGAAAAAATTCTGGACGACAAAGTCGCCCAACAAATGCGCACCCTGACCCCAGCACTGCAAACCGCCGTGGCACAGATTGTTGATTCTCAGGCCGATTGGCAACGGCATTGGGAAAAGTCGATCATCGAGCTCGCTTGTGCATTTGCCAAACGGATCGTGCGGCGCGAGCTGAAACAACAACCTGACATCGCGCTGGACTGGGTTCGCGAGGCATTGCAACTTGCCAGTGGGGCCGCGGAAATCACCTTGCGGCTGCATCCCAACGATCTAGTCACGCTGCGGTCTCAAATCGAGCAACTCGCCGCCGTGTTTTCTCCAGCAGCTCCGGCAAGCATTGTCGGCGACGAAACAATTTCTCTGGGCGGCTGCCGGTTGGAAACTCAGTTCGGCAGTATCGACCAACAATTGGAAACGCAACTGACGCGAATCAGTGAGGAACTGAGCTGATTCCTACAGCCATCGACCATGAACACCATAGCGCCCGAACTACTGAATTCCGCCGTGCTTGCCAGGCTCACTGGCAGCGTGGTGCAAACCGTTGGCTTGACCGCGGCGGTCGCGGATTTTCCCGCGCCGGTGGGTGCTTTAGTCGCGATCGAAAAACAGTCGGGCGCAAGCATCGAAGCCGAAGTCGTGGGCTTTCGCGACAAGCTCACCTTGGTCATGCCGCACGGCAGCCTCGAAGGGGTCCGCCGCGGCAGCCCGGTCACGCTGATTCGCACCACTCGCACATTGAGCGTAGGTGATGCTCTGCTCGGCCGGGTGATTGATGCCCGGGGTCGGTGCATTGATGGCCGACCACAACCATTGCTCACCTCGCGACGTGCCTTGAAAAGCGAACCCATCCCCGCCACGTTGCGACCACGAATTGACGAACCCTTGGCCACGGGTGTTTGCGCCATTGATGGCCTGCTCACCTGCGGGCGCGGGCAGCGTTTGGGCATTTTTGCCGGTTCCGGCGTGGGCAAAAGCGTGCTCATGGGAATGATGGGCCGTTACACGGATGCGGACGTGTCGGTGATCGCTTTGATCGGCGAGCGGGGCCGTGAAGTGAATGAATTCATCGAGCGCGAATTGGGCACCGAGGGGATCGCGCGAAGTGTGATCGTCGTTGCGACGAGCGATGATCCGGCGCTTTTGCGAATCCAAGCCGCCTATGCGGCGACGACCATCGCCGAATATTTTCGCGATGCCGGCAAGGACGTGCTCCTGATCATGGACTCGATCACGCGGTTTGCGCTTGCTCAGCGCGAGATAGGCCTCTCCGCCGGTGAACCCCCCACCACGCGCGGGTTTCCGCCGTCGGTGTTCAATTTGCTTCCCAAGTTGGTCGAGCGCGCGGGACGGACCCCTCAGGGCAGCATCACGGCGTTTTACTCGGTGCTGGTGGAAGGCGACGACGAAAACGAACCGGTCGCCGACACGATGCGTGGTTTGCTCGACGGCCACGTGTGGCTCTCGCGGCGTTTGGCCGAGCGCGGATATTTCCCCGCGATCGACGTGCTGCGGAGCATCAGCCGCTTGATGAACGACGTCACGCCTCATGAACATCGCCTCGCCGCACAGATGCTGCGGAAAATGCTCGCGGTGCTTCATGAAAATGACGATTTGCTGGCGATTGGTGCCTACCGGCGTGGAACGAATCGCGAACTCGACGTGGCGGTCGCGATGAAGAACGAGATTCATGCGCTGCTGCGGCAAGCGGTGGAGCATCAGCAACCATTCGCCGAAATTCACGCGACGGTGCAGAAAATAGCTCAGCAGTGTGCCACGCATTTGAAAAGTTCCGCTCCCGCAGCGCAACCCGCTTAGCAAGACGAGCACTTAAATAATGGCCAAATTCCGCTTCCGATTAGCGACCCTGCAAAAGCTCCGCGAGATTCAACGCGACGAGTTGCGGTCGAAGTTGGCCGAAGCGGTGCAGGCCCAACAAATCCTGGAAGAGCAACTCGACGAGGTGGCAACCGAAATCGCCCACTTGCAAGCAATCCGACGCGCGGCGGTGACGAGTGGCCAAGTCCATGTCGAGCCGCTCTTGGAAGCACAGCGCTATCAAGATGTGCTGCTCGCCCAACAGGCCACGATGCGAGAGCAAACCCGCTTGCTTATGGCCGAAATCGAGCGGCGTCGCGCGGCTGTGATCGAAGCCGATCGGCAAGTGAAAGTGCTTGAAAAGCTGCATGAGCGCAAACTCGACGAATTCCGCCAGGTACGACAGCGGGCTGAAATTAAGGTACTCGATGAAATCGCGGCACGTTGCCGCGGGGAGGCTCACTGATGGCCGGCTTAATCCGCATTTTATTTCCGCTCATGGGTTTCTTCTGCACAGCCTCGGTCGTAACGGGACTTGCCTGTTACGGCTACTTGCGTCACTCGGGAACTCTCGACGACGACACGATATTTCGTATTGTCGCGTTGCTGCATGACGTCGATCTGGACAAGATCGCGGAACAGAGTTCGGCAAAAGAACCTGACGTGCCACCGGAAGAAATGTCCTATGAACAAGGGCAAGAGCAACTGCAAGTCGCCACGCTTCATTTGCAATCAAAAAAGGATGATCTCGACAAGCAACTCGCTGAATTTGATTCGAGATTCCGCCTGCTCAACACTCAAGACGCGCGTCTGCAAGGGTATCAGCGCGAGGTGGAAATGTACCTTAGCAGGATTAAGGAAGAGGCCGAGAGTGATGGATTGTTAGCCGTCCGGAACCAATTGCAGAACTTGATTCCGAAGAAGCAAGCCAAGCCGCTTTTAATTCGCATGATCAAAGATGAACAAATTAAGGAAGTGATCTTGCTACTTAACGGAATGCCCGCCAAGAAGCGGAGCGATATTCTTAAGACTTTTGATACGCCGGAAGACCTGGAGTTGCTCTCCAAGATTCAAGAACAAATGCTTGCCGGCGATCCGATCAAGCCGTTCGTCGAGGAGCAACTTAAGAAGCTCAGCGACATCACCCCTCAGGACAACCAGTAACGCGGGTCATGGGATTTGGAAATATGAGCTCCTCAAGTATCGACCCACTGCCGAAGATTGCCGCGCCGGCTGCGCCGGGTGCGAAACCGGCTGCGCCGAGTGCGCCGCGCGATGCGGCGGACGAATTTGAGAATTACCTCCGCCAAGCCACGTCGACGAACAGCGCGCCAGAGAAACCTCGCGAAACCGCAAGCGATATAGCCAGTGATAAACAGCTTTCCGTGAGTGGCCACGACCAGGGTGCCACCACGCCGTCCGATGATGAATCGACTGAAGCGCCGGTCGTCGAGCAAACCGAAACTAACACTGCGGACCTAGTGGATGAAGCCCCGGTGGATGAGGTAATTCTCTCCATCGCGGCGAGCGCGATTGCCACGACTGCGCCGGCGGAAGCTAGCACCGAAGTCGACGTGGCGGTGCAAAAATCGCTTATTGAGCCCGTGCTGATCACGGGACAAACCGAACAAAGCGCGGGCGAAAACCATCTCCCAAGCAACCAGCTTGCTGCCGAGATCGATCCTGAGGTTACAGCAATTGAGGGTTCAACAGTGGGCGAAGCAACAAAGATCTTGGGGCCTGAAGACGAGCGTGTTAAGCAGACCGTTGTTCACTCAACTGGGATCATTGAGGCGGTTGGGCAATTCGCCGCGATACCGCAAGCGGAGCTGGGGCAGGCTGCCGCGGCGCAGCAGGTTGTATTAGAAGTGCAGACGGACACGAGGAAAAACGAGAAGGCGGAGCATGGCGAACAAAGCGAAGCGAAGGCGGGGGAAGATGGAAAAAGTTCTGCCCACGAACGCCACTTGGGTATTTCTCCAGGAGCTATAGCGGAATCCGTCGAAGTGACGACCGTCGGCGATCAAACTAGCGAAACGAACTCCAAGACTAGCGTGGATGCGCCGGCTCCTACCCCGGCTGTGAATACGCAAGTGAACTCTCAAGGAGTCACACAATCCGTTCATTCCCATAGCGAAGCAATCGTCACGCGTGGTGAGTCGAAACCGCAAACCCCGACGATTGACCGCGCGCGGTTCGTGCAACGGGTGGCCAATGCGTTCCGCTCGGCGCAGCAGAACGACGGCCAGATTCAATTGCGACTCAGCCCGCCGGAGTTGGGCTCGCTGCGGATTGAAATCGCCGTGCGGAACGGCGTGCTGGCGGCCAATTTGGAAGTGGAAACTGCCGATGCGCGGCGAGTGTTGCTCGATAATTTGCCAGCGCTGCGGCAACGGCTTGCCGAACAAGAGATTCGCATTGAGAAGTTTGAAGTCGACATCCGCCGCGAAGGCGGGCAACAAGAGGGCCAGGCGAACGCGCGCGAGCAACAGTCGGAACATCAATCGAGCCGCGCAACCGCGCAGAATCGCATAAGCACGTCGCAAACCGCGGAAGCCCTGGCCGCGCGTGTACTGCGAATTCCCTTGACTGGCATCGACGCGGGCCTGGATGTGAGAATTTAAACAATTCACTTCGGTAAACCAACCGAGAACAGAACCATGGCACAAATCAACAGCATCACGAACTCCCTTACGGGCAACAAGTCGGTCGGCAACGCCATCAACGATCTCGATGTGGACGATTTTTTAGCGTTGATGATTGCGGAGCTACAGAACCAAGACCCCTTGAATCCGATGGAAAACGACCAAATGCTCGCGCAGATCGGCCAGATGCGCGAAATCGCCGCAAGCGAGAGTCTCACGCAGACTCTCGATTCAGTGCTCTTGGGTCAAAATATCGCAAGCTCCACTAATTTGATCGGCGCGGAAATCGACGCCATCTCGAACGACAACCAACTCGTTTCAGGCAAAGTGAAACGAGTTTCCATCGCCGAGGGCGTTCCAAAGCTGCTCCTTGAAGAGGATGCCGGGGCCAGCGTTTCGGACAACAAAGGTGCTTTGGCCGCGGGAGACTACCACTACAAGATTGTGTGGGAAGGAGACGATGGCACGCTGTTGGGGATTCAAACTAAAGATGCAATCTCCGTGGATACTGCCAACAAATCAGTGCTGCTAGCCAACTTGCCGGAAACATCGAAAGCCAAGCAGATCTATCGAACGAAGGTCGGCGGCGAAGGACAGTTCTATCTTGTCGGCGCGCTCAACAACGGCAAGACGGCTAGTTTCAACGATATGATGGCTGATGAAGAATTGTCGTCGGCCGTGCTCAATCGCACGCCTGTGTATGTGCTTAATGCCACGCGCAAATACGAAGTGAACTTGAACAACGTCGGCGAGATACGTCCGCCGGTTGTGCCCCCGGCTTCGACGACTCCACCTGGGACGACGCCACCAGCGGATGATACGACTGAGGATACGGACGAGGCATAAGGAATTGTGGAGTGCGGAATGCGGATTGCGGAATCAACAGACCACTGACCACTGACAAAAAACAACAAACCAATAGAAACGCGAGGAGTGTACCATGGGCTTGCAATCAGCATTAAGCACGGCGTTAACGGGCCTGAACGCGGCGGAAACGATTATCGACGTGGCGGGCAATAATGTCGCCAACTCGCAAACAGTCGGCTTCAAGGAATCGGGGGTCAATTTTGCGACCCAGTTCTTGCAAACGGTGAGCATCGGCTCCGCTCCGAGCAACGGCAACGGTGGTACCAACCCCCGCCAAATCGGCCTCGGCGTGAAAGTGGCGGAAATCTCTCAAGACTTCACGCAAGGAACCATCGAAATCAGCTCGAACCCGCTCGACGTGGCGATCCAAGGAGACGGTTTCTTGATTGTGCAAGGTGGCCAGGGCGAACGGCTTTTTACGCGAAATGGTCAGCTCAAAACGAACCAAAATAATGAAGTGGTCACGATTAGTGGCAACCGTGTTTTAGGTTACAACGCCGTGAATGGAGTGCTAGTTGATGTGCTGGAACCATTGGTGATTCCCATTGGTGGCAGTGTAGTCAACAGGATAACCGAGACGGTCAGCTTCAACGGCACTCTCAGTCCAAATGCCAAGCTTGGCGTGGCAAACATTATTGAATCTGATGTTTTGAGCAATGGTGGCTTTGTCGTACCGAGCGACTTTCCGACAAGTAGTTTTATCCCTACACCACCAATCGATGTTACGGGCACGAGTGGGACGGGTGATGGGTCAGCCACCCTGCCAGCCGGCACCTATTCTTATCGCCTGACTTATCTCGACGCCGACAGCAACGAAACCGCCGGTTCGACTGCCTTTACGGTCAATTCAACAGGTGGCGATATTGATCTCGCCGGTTTGCCTCCGGCCGATGGCGTGGACTACGTTGGGCGCAATATCTATCGAACGACTGTCGGTGGGACTGGCGATTATTACAAAGTTAACAGCACGCCGCTGGATGCGACGGCAACAACATTTACCGACGGAGTACTTGATGGAGCGTTAGTTGTTCCCGCGAACGAGTTAGACACCTCCGCTTTGGAAGTCAACAAAAATTACAGCTATCATGTCACGTTTTTTCGACAATCAGACGGCATAGAAACACGTCCCACGGGCCTCGAAGGACCGATCTCGATCAATTCGCCGAATCAAAGAATTCGCATCACGGACATTCCTCAACCCTCGGCAACCGATGTTGCCAATGGCTTCACGCAAGTGCGCCTTTACCGCACCCTTGCCGGTGACAGCAGCACGCACTATCGACTCGCGACTCTCCTTGCGGGCCAAGATAGCTATATGGATTCGGCCTCTGACGCCTCGATTGAAAACCCCTTAAACATCATCGACCTGGACGGCCCCAAGATTACTAACGACACCTTGCTTACAGATGTCGTGCAGCGGCGTGATAATGATTATATAGCAGTGTTTAGCGGCCCAGGAACACTTACCTTTGAGGCAACAAGGGGCGGTGATGGAATACCGCAAGAATCTTTTGAAATTACTGCCACGACGACCGTGCTTGACTATACGAGATTTCTCCAAGAGTCGCTTGGCATTAACACGACTGTGCCAGACGCCCCCGCAGTTGAAGTGCTCAACGGAAAAATCATCATTGAAGGGAACAAGGGGCTGCAAAACGCAATCCAGATTGGTCCGTCCTCGCTTGAGTTTACCCCAACCTCCACGGGTCAACCGGAAACAAAGAATCTAGGCTTTGATCAAATCCAACAAGCAGCGGGCGACGGAAGCAGCTCCGAATTTGTGGTATACGACAGCTTGGGCATCCCCCTGACGATACAGCTTACGACCGTGATCGAGGAAATTAATGACAGTTCCACCGTCTGGCGGTGGTTCGCTACTTCCGGTGACAACGAACCTCTTACCGGTAACAGCACCGTCGTGGGAACGGGACTTATCACCTACGATGGCGACGGCGATTTCGACCTTGCCAATAGCGGCAATCTCACAGTCGTGATCGAACGGAATCAAACCGCTTCGCAATCTCCCTTAGACTTCGATCTCGACTTCACGCAAACCAATGGCAAGGAGCAGCAAATCAGTCGATTGAACTTCACGACGCAAGACGGTTTCCCACCAGGTGTGTTGACCGACTTTACGATCACTGAAAGCGGCGAAATTCGCGGCGTATATAGCAATGGAGTAGGACAAACTTTGGGACAGATTCGTATGGCCCAATTCGTCAACAATTCCGGTCTGCAACAAGTTGGCAGCAACCTATACACAACCGGCGTAAACTCCGGCGAGCCGCAGTATGGCGATCCGGGGGATGCCGGTTTGGGTGCGCTCACCGCCGGTGCGGTGGAACTTTCTAACACCGACATTGGGCAAAACCTCATCGAGTTGATCTTGGCTTCGACTCAGTACCGGGGTGGTGCGCGGGTGATCACCGCGGTGCAAGAATTGCTCGATGAACTGTTGGCGCTACGGCGGTAAGGTTTTCGCGTCTAACTCCATAGCCGCGATTCATCGAATCGCAGGGTCCTTGCGATTCGTTGAATCGCGGCTATTTGCAATTGATAAAGAAAATTCATGGATATCGCCACGCTACTAGGAATCGCGGTTGCCGTGTCGCTGATCGTTAGCTCGATCGCGCTGGGGGGCGGTTCATTCGCGGCGTTTCTCGATTTGCCCTCGGCCATGATTGTCTTCGGCGGGGCGATGGCGGCGGCGCTTGTTTCTTTTCCGCTGCGCAACTTTGTCGGCGTGTTTCGCGTGGCGGCCAAGGCGGTGTTCTACCGGCTCCACTGCGTGCCGCAGCTAGTGGACGAGATCGTGGGCCTCGCGGAAATGGCACGACGGCATGGGCTTTTGTCACTCGAAACGCGGTTGGGCAAGATTCGTCATCCGTTTCTCGTATTGGGCGTGCAGTTGGTCGTAGATGGCACGCGGCCCGATGTGATGGAAGATATCCTGCGAACCGAACTGGCGGCCGTGGCCCATCGCCACCGCGACGGCAAAGCCGTACTCGATTGCATGGGCCGCTTCGCTCCGGCGTTCGGCATGATCGGCACGCTGATGGGTTTGGTGATGATGCTCGGCAACATGCGCGATCCCACGAAGATCGGCTCGGGGATGGCCGTGGCGCTGCTCACGACACTTTATGGCGCGCTCGCCGCAAATGTGGTGTTCCGGCCCGTGGCCGAGAAGCTCAAGTACACAAGCAAGCAAGAACTGCAAGTGATGGAATTGATCTTGCGCGGGATCATGGCGATCCAAGAGGGCGAACATCCTCGCGTGATCGAGCAAAGGCTCAAGACGTTCCACCCCGAGCGCTCGCTGAGCGAAATTCGGCCGGTGCTGCGGGAAGAAATAAAACAGGACGAACGGCGAGCGGCTTAACAATAAATCTTACAATTTGAACCACGACGGCACGACGGTCACAACGAAGATTGCAAAATACGTCGTGTCCGTCGTGCCGTTGTGGTTAAATTCATCTAAATATCGAGAAGAAACCGTGGCCATTGAAGAAGAAATTGCATCTGGCGTTCCCGAGTGGTTCGTGACCTTTGCTGACATGATGACGCTCTTGTTGGCGTTTTTCATCATGCTCGTCTCGATGAGCAGCTTTGACGAGCCCAAGCAATTTCAGTCGATGATCGCCATCTTGCAGAAGCAATTCGGGCACAATCCGTCGCGAGGGGAAGTACAAATGAATCTGGTGGTGGCGGCCAGTGCGGACGATGTGCCCGACGTGCGGAAACTGGGTGAGACTTTGCCGGGTGGGGTCATTACCTTTGCTGAGCTGGCAACCGAGTTGACGGAAGACAACAAGCGCATTGTTTACCAGATCGTGCGGCAGTTGCAGGAGATCGACGCGACGATTGAAATCCGCGGCCATGCCGCGCAAGTGGCGATTGATCCTAAGAGCGGCATTCGTGATGCCTGGGATTTGGCCGATCGTCGATGTCACAGCACAATGGCGTTTCTTGTCGAGCAAGGCATCGAGCCGAACCGCCTGCGGCTGGCCAATGCGGGGGCGAGCGAACCGCTGTACAACGGGGCCGACGCGGTGCGGCTTCGCGAAAATTCCCGGGTGGAAATCCGGCTCAGGGGGGACGGAATAGATGGTTTTTAATGGTTTTACCTGCGGAATTTTCGTGCGGTAGCTGATCTGTGACCTACATTTGGACGGCTGTTATTATAAGCACTGCGGGTGAGTCGGAATTCTCGAAGGATAAGCTATGTCTGCCGCGATTGCCGCACCTCCTACCGATCATGAGGATGCACCTGCCGTCAAGAAGCCTGGGTTAATGACCCTGGTGAAGGCTTTGGCCGCGGTGTCGGTCTTAGTCCTGTTGCAATTGGTCGGCGTGTCGATGTTGATGCCTTCGCCGCAAGAAACGACCAAAATCGCGGAGAAATTGATCGCGGCCGATGCGTCGCATGAAGCGGAAGAAGAAGGCGCGAGCGCCCACGCGAACGTCCAAACTACTGACCAGCATGTGGCCCATGATATGCGCGAGGTTAAGCTTGGGAGCTATCATGTGGTGACATTTAACACTGACACCGGCACGAGTTTGAACATCGACTTCGAGCTCTACGGCACGGTGCTAGCAAAGGAAGAGCCCGAGTTCACTCACTTGTTCGAGGCCAACAAAGTCCGCCTGCGGGAGCAAATCTTGGTGACGCTCCGCGGCAGCGACGTTGCCGACCTGAGCGACCCCGACTTGGGCTTGCTGAAACGCCAGATTTTAGAGAAAACCAATCGGACTCTCGGCAAGCCGCTGCTGAGCGAAGCAATCTTTAGCAAGTTCTCGTTCATCGAGCGGTAAAGCCGCCTATATTGATAGTGTGGCACGACTCTCCGAGTCGTAACATCACGAGTCGGAGACTCGTGCTACTCTGGACTTTGGAAGGATTCCCATGGCGGACGAATCGAAAAACGTCAATCAAAACGAGATCGATGACCTCCTTCGGCAAGCTAATCCGTCCGAGTCTTCGACGGTTGATCAAGCCGAAATCGAAGCACTGCTGGCATCTGGCTCTCAAACGGCATCCGTGAAACCTTCCATTAGCGCGAAAGGGGCTGCTAGCTACGAAGGAGTTTCGCAGGATGACATCGATCTCTTGCTCAACAAAGCCGAAGCAGCGCTAGCGTCGATTGACGCGGTCGGCCAGGACCCACTGCAAGCACTCCCCGTCGGAATGCGGTCTTTTGAATTCGAGAAATTTCGGGGCTCGTCGGCCAATTCAGATGCCGCCACGCTCGAACTGATGCGCGACGTGCAACTCGACATGACGGTCGAGTTGGGCCGCACGCACATGCACCTGGAAGACGTGCTGCAGCTTCGCAAGGGGGCCGTGGTGCCGCTCGACAAACTGGCGGGTGATCCGGCGGATATCTTCGTCAATGGACGACTCATCGCCCGAGGCGAAGTGCTGGTGCTCAACGATAACTTTTGCATTCGCGTCGCCGAATTGATTGCCGGCGAAGCGGCGTAATGACTTTGCTAGCGTCGCTGTTTCGCACTCTGGGTGCCATGGGTGGCTTGTCCACACGTGCGATTTCAACCTTGCTGGGCCAGCCAGCAGTGACCCTCGAGCATGTGCCGAAACGCAACTGATCTGGCTGATTCTTTGGGCAAATTCTATAAGCCTCTTCGCGCCAGTGCTCTGTATTTTTCTGGTCGCAGGCGGTAAGCCGGCGGTCTATCAGAGAGTGAACAACGCGGGCCTTTAGGAATCGCTCTTCCATGATTTTTTGGCGAATCATTGTGTGCTCGATTTCTCTTGCTGTCCTACTCTGTATTTGTTTCGCCGAATTGTGCGCGCAAGATAGCACCGGGCCACAAGTGCTGTTCTCCTATGATCGCAAGCAAATAGCGTCTTCTGCAAATCCGAACGGTGAAACGATGGAGACTAAAGCGACCGCGCTTTCAACTCAGAATCGTCAATCGCAGGAGATCCCCCCTGCCCCGCTGCCAAAATCTCTCATTCACCACGATCCGGAGATGATGTCGGCCAAGCACATTGAGGAATCTGTCAC
>JBGTMM010000494.1:0-6952 GCA_041743635.1 Bythopirellula sp. | reverse complement strand
GTCTGTGTTTCGGCGTGAACCCGCGACATGGTGAACAAAATCGCCAAGGTCGATAGCCAACCAACTCGTTTGATGAACCGGTTCAACTCGATACTCCTTTCGAGACGTGTGCCTAGTCCTTGGCCGAGTCTCGCAACGCTTTGGCAAGCCGTTTTTTGCACGCCCGTGGCGTGGGTCAACGTGTTCGACTGGTGCCGCGCCGCCACCCCAATTGATGTCTTATTGAAATCTGCAAACTCCGACCGTGACCAGAGATTTCTGGCACGGAAGGGGGGTTAAATACTTGGACCGCAAAAATGCGTCAAGTGCAGAAACAAGTGCGGGTTAGAGTTGCCCAAAAGTTTGCGCATGCTAGCAGTGTGCACAGGGCCTATTGAGCGCCGCCGCTTGTCGCCCCGGCGACTCGCTGTGGCGAGCGGCGGATTAATTTAGCGTCGCCGCTTGCGGCGGCCATTCATCTAGAATCCGCCGCGGCCTCCGCGACCACGACCGCCGCCGCGGCCCCCGCCCTCGCCACCATAGCCACCACGCCCACCGCCCCGTTCATCTTGGGGCATCTCTAAGATCGCTTTGAAATCTTTCACGGTCGGCGCGTCTTTCAACTCTTGCTGAATCATAAGCTTGCCGGCGGCATCCATCAGCACCACGCGCGCAGGTGCGAGCAATTCGTTGTTCTTGCTGCTCAACTTCTCACCTCCCTCGACGTCGACCAAAGTCGCCCCGGTGCGGAAATCGAACTCGGGGTCTCGATCAACCTCGTACTGATTCGACCACACCACTGCGGCCTTTTCGCGCAAGTTCATCACCGTGCCCCGGGTGAATTCTTCGATGAGCGCTATCTCGGCGGCAAACTGGCTGTTGAGGGCTTTGATCAGAATCTCGGCCTCACCCTTTTCCGTATCCGCGCTCGCCAGATAGAGCCGCGCCGGCAACGGCACGCTGGCAATCGGGCTCGGCTTGCTCCACTCCGTCAAGCGGAATGTGCGCAGGTTGGGCTTGAGCTTTTCGCGACGCTCGGTGACCGTCTTATCAAGATTCATCACCTGAACGCCATTATTCACGTCCATCAACGCCAATTGCACGCGGTAGCGATAGCGATGCCCCGGCTCGACGGTGTTGTCAAAGAACCGCAAAAGAACATTCGCGGTTTTGTGATCCCATTCGAAACTAGCAAGCTCGACAGCACTACCAGCACCTAGCGAACCACGGCCGCCATATTCACCACCACCATAGCCACCGCGGCCGCCGCCATACTCCCCGCCCCCATGGCCACCACGTCCACCACGTTCACCGCCACCATAGCCGCCACGGCCACGACCGTATTCGCCACCACCGTAACCGCCGCGTTCACCGCCATACTCTCCACCAGGCATTTGCCCCGGCTCTGGAGTCGCTACCGCAAAGCCCGTGTCATCCTCTTCCTCAGCCCCTTCTTCGGCTGCTGGTTCTTCGGGATTCTTCAATTCTTCCTCTTCCAACAAGGCCGCTTCCGCGGCCAATGGCATCGAAGAATGGCTCACCCGGTTATCCCACTCCTTAAGAATCAACGGCGGCAATGGGTGCGTCATCAAGGGATGCACGTACCGTGAATCAACCACTTCCGCGGGATTTACCGGATAGGTCGCCAGTTCCTTGATGAGTTCCTTGCTGTTCACGCGTGCCAAAGGCTGCCACTTGCCCTGGCCTTGCGGCGTAATTTCCGCCCGCTCGACCATATAACCCAAATACACCGGCGTGTCGCGATTCGGCTCGTAGCCACGCGCCGCTTGCAAGGCGTCTTCGTACATCTGGTTCTGAGACTTGATGGGCACTTTGGCCAAAACCGTCACCCAAGATTGGGCGCGAATTTCTTCGAATCCTTGAAGCTCAACGCCGGTGCCGGTTTGGAGCACGATTGTGGAATTGAGCCCCCGAGCAGTCTCCTCGTCTTCCTGGCCACGCTCACCACGTCCCCGGCCTCTTGCCCCCCGACCTTCGCCCTCTTCGTCATCACCATCCCGTTCTTGACGCTGTGCCTCGGCTCGTTCCTTTTGCTGCTCTGCCAACTTCGCTAACTGCCGTTGCTTAATCTTTTCCGGATTCGCCGAAGCCCACAAACCCGCATCCGCATGAACTTCTAAATCTTCGGCCACCAGCAACACCGGGTCGGCACGTGATTTTTGTGGTGCAATGACGGGAGGATTAAGCGAATCGTTGTTCGGAAAGTCGGTAGGTTCTACGGCCTTCATCGCGGCGAGATCGATGTCTTGGGAACGTCGAATGCCAGTTTCGTCTTGCTCGGCAACGCTTTCCCAGGTGAAGCTGTTGACATGTTGCTCGGCATCACTCGCTTTGCGGACCAAGGTGGCGGGGTCTTTCCCAGGTTCGAGTCGCGGCACACCCGTCGCCGACCACAGCAGCAGGAACGCACACGCCAAAATCGCCACCATGCCAATCTTCTCGCCGTGGGCCAGCAACAATCGCACAATCGCATTCCCCCCTTTAAGATTGGATTTCATGATCTGCTCTCCTGTTTTGAGTGTGTTGCTGCTAGTGTTTTCGTAATGGTGGCTTCCAGCCGCCAACTTTGGTCGAACTCTTGGTATTTCGTTATTGCGCCGCCGCCATCTGACCATCGTCCACTGCCGGCGCCGCCGCGGGATCGCTCGTGGGTTCATTGTAAATAAACACCGACCCCTTAATCTCGACTTGGGCATAAATCGGATCCAGCGGTCCTCCCCCACTACCCGTCACCATTCCCGGCGAACCCCCCTGCCCGCCAAATCCTGCCATCGACTGCTCGGGGTTGATCCTGATTTGTTTGACCTCAATCGGCAGCGGCGAATTCGCGCACTCAATCAACAACCGGGGAATGTAACGCTGGTCGATCACCAGGTTCATGCGAACTGGCAACTGGCGATATTCAGCGCCCACGGTGCCATCCGCGATCGGGGCACCCGCGTCGTCGAGATAGCGCGAAGCCAATAGCGTGGCATCAACTGCGGCCGGATCGCCACCAGCTTCCCCCGTATAACCACCGTATTCACCTCCCCCATATTCTCCACCGCGCTCACCGCCATAGCCACCTGCCCCCTCGCCCCCATAGCCACCTCTCTCGCCGCCGTATTCACCCCCCCCCGCGCTTGGATCGCCTGCGCCACCCGCAGGCATATAAATCTGCCCTGCCGTTTGCATTCCTTGCGCGGCACCCGCGCCCACTTCCAGAGCTAAAATCGTGTGGATCGCCGTGTTGTCGGGCCGAGTGGCTCCGCGCGCTTCATTTGTTTTGGCGATGACATTCAGCAGCGTCTCATAGACCCATAAATCTTCTTGAGTCACCCAGATTTGCAGGGCAGAAGGTTTCGCCTCGCGAAAAGAAAGTTTCGTTCGCAGTTTGTCTTGCTCGGGCCATTGCACAAGATAATCCTTTTCGGCCATGGCCGGATCTATGCCGCCGCCTCGGCCATAACCCCCTTCACCACCATAGCCGCCCCGACCCCCTACCGAGCTACCTTCGACAAGTTTTTGGGCGTCGACGATCTCCAGCAATCCATCAAAACGCTTGCCGATGTAATTCTGATAAACAGAGCGCATGCTGCTGTTAATATCATCACGAAACTTGAGTTTCTCGATGTAGGAAATAAACTGTGGGCCCAATTCCTTGGGCCATTTCAACACCGAATCCTTCTGCTTGTTGTAGAGGTCTTTCCAAACCGCTTGGACGATCTCGGTTTGTTCGGTGACTTGCTTTTGATCTTCTTCGATAACCGCCGGATTGGGATGCACGGGCTTATTCTTGAGGCCATCCATCTGGGTGAACATGCCGTCAATCGCCGACTTGCGCGTGCCAAATTGAGCGTCGAGATTGCCGGACGCTAGCTTCCAGCAGACCACACCCACGATCAGCCCCAGCACGCTGAGCACCCAAAAGCGTTGTTCCCAAATCACCTTGGCAATCGCTCGCACTTGATCCATGTGGGATTTCCTTCATTCCTATAACTGAATTCTTGTCAAAGTTATTGCTCGACGGCATCCGGTTGTTCTGTTTGCGCAGCAGCGGCAGCCGCTGCTGCTTCCGCGGCGGCTTTTTCCGCCTCGGCACGTGCCGCGGCTAACTCCGCACGCTGGGCACGAGTCTTTGGCTGCCATACAAATTGCACGATAAAGTCATAACGACTGAGCTTGATCATCTTGTCGTCGGCACCAGGCTGTCCACCAGCACCCCGTCCGCCATATCCTTCACCACCACGGCCGTATCCGCCGCCCGCCGAAGGGTCTTGCGTGATCGCCTCCGGATCAATCAACTCTTCGCTCAGCTTTTGATCCCGCACCAGCCAAGCGTGACTGATCGCCAAGTCCTGCATGGGCACGTCAACAAGTGCTCCCTCGGGTCCATCGGGGAGTGACACGGTCCCTTCTTCGAGATTCTTGATGAGCGTATTCTTGACAAATTCGCCACGCTCGTTGGTGCTATCAGCGTTGTGATAATGATGGCCGGTAAGTTGAACCACCCAACCCGGGCCCGTCAACGCTCCCCCAGTGGCCTCCGCCGTGGCCGTAGCATCAGCGCTGGTGTCAACCGCCTCATCCAACTGCGCTGCGTCAAGCGGGGCTGCCGCATCATCCGTCGCGCTCTTGCCCTTGGCATCGTCGTAGGCCGTCTGCACCACCGACAACCATTCGGTGCCCAAATCGGTAAAGTGCTGTGTTTCCATCGCAACGATGTGTAGCTCATTGCGGCTGCTAATATCCTTCGCGGTTTCCTTCCGCTCTTCGGCAGGACGATCATCTTTGGGAAGCGCCGCGTCGAGCGCCTTGAGCAATTCCAGCCATCGCAGCCGGCCTTCAATGTTGCTCACAAGTTTTTCGCCCGTGGTCTTGATTGCATCAAAAGCGGTGTGAATTTCCGTGCTCTGCGACTCGAAGCCGGTCGCTGTCGTTTGGACCGAAGCAGCCCGCGCTTCGGCGTCTTTCATGGCTTGGTTTTCGGCTTCGCTCCAAGCGGCGACGTGCGAATAGTAGTTGAACGTCAGCCCGGCCAAAATCGCCGCCGCTCCGGCAACCATCCAAGGCTTTTTTCCCCTCACGAGCCGTGTGCGGACAATTTCCTCCGGCAGCAAGTTGGTTTTGAGTTCCGAGCGGCCCAATCCTTGAAGACACAAACCATAGGCGACCGCGAAGCTGAGCGTATTTTCCTTGAACTGCGGTTTTCCCGCGGCGCTGCCGGCCGACAGCCGTTCGAATTCGGTCACCGGCGTGACATCGAATTCCAAATTTTGCGAGAGATACCGCTGCAAACCGGGCAGTTTCATGCCGTTGCCCAGCGCGAGCACGTTGCCAATCTTCGCCGACTTATCAATGCTCGTGAAATAGCCGAGCGAACGCTGAATTTCCGAGAGCAAGTCACTGAACACGGGCCGCATGGCTTGGAACACCAACTTGGGATCGTCGGCCTCGGTGGCGTTGCGCTTGAGATGCTCCGCCTTGATGAACGTAAGTTTCAGTTCCTTGCTCAAAGCGCGCGTGAAATGATTCCCACCGATGGGAATATTTCGTTGCCAAACGCGGAAACCGTTCGTGACCACCAAGTCGGTGGTGTCCGTGCCCAAGGAAATCACCACGGTCGAGAGTGGCGGTTTCTTGGGATCGAAAGGTTGCGACTTAAAATCCCCCAAGCGGTCGAAGCAGACAAAGTTGTAAACCGCCAGGGGCATCAACTGGATAATGTCGACTTCGATCCCCGCCGCTTCCAAGGGCTTGAGCGCCCGCGCGACTTGGTCGCGCTTCATGGCGAATAAACCCACCTCGGGTTCAAGCGCGAAACCATCCTCCTCGCTGCCCCCTGTGAGTTGCTGGTAATCCCACACCACGTCATCGAGCGAAAACGGAATCTGTTGTCGCGCTTCGTATTTGACGATGTCGGGAATCTTCTTCGCTTCCACCGGCGGGAGTTTTATGAACCGCGCCAGGCCGCTTTGCCCTGCCACCGAAATCGCTACACGGTCGCCAAGAACCTCATTGCGCGAAAGAAATTGTGTGAGTGCTTCGCGCACCAGTTCCTCGGGATCGGCCTCGGGCTGCGAGAGAATCTTCGGATACTCGATGTAGTCGAAGGACTCGACCACAATCCGGTCGGCTTCTTTTTCGTGGGTTCGGCACAAGAGCGCTTTGAGCGCGCTTTGGCCGATATCAATTCCCCAAACGGCATTGCTCTTCGCCATACCTGATGACCTCTGTTCCTTGCGTCGGGATCCCTAGCGTCCGGGACGAAACTGCCCCGCCTTCACCGCGACTCAACTTACGGCGACGCGTCTCTCTCGATAAGTGCCTCTACAGACAATTTATCGCGTCCCCGCCCCGTTCGTCAATTTTCTATCAAGAATTCGCTTTGTTTGTGGAGAGCGATCCCTCGGCGGCTCAAGTCCGCGTGACATGAGAACGCCCACCTGCCTTACCATTTTAGTCGAGAAATGCGCTTTGCATAGAATTTGCCGGTGGAATCGACTTAGCCGACGAATGTGGACAATTCGCCGTTTTTCTCTACCAAATCCCCAGCTGTTGGCGGTTGCAATTCAACGCCCAGAATCTGATAACAAGGTGAACAGCCACGAAAGGCAACCCTGTGTCGCTCCCCATCAACACCCTAGACGCAGCCACCATTTCTGCGGAGACCATGATAGTCACCATCGACGGTCCCGCCGGATCGGGGAAAAGCAGCGCGGCACGCAAGTTGGCCAAGCGGCTCGGCTTCCGGTTCCTGGACACGGGGGCCATGTACCGAGCCATCGCGCTGGCCGGCAGCCGCCACGGCGTCGACTGGAATGACCCCGAACCGCTGGCCCACATCGCGGCCTCCGCAACAATCGAATTGGTCGACGACCGCGTGATCCTTGACGGCGAGGATGTTTCCAGCGAAATCCGCACGGTCGAAGTCACCCGCCTCACTCGCCACGCCGCCGACAACCACGGCGTC
>JBGTMM010000493.1:0-1609 GCA_041743635.1 Bythopirellula sp. | reverse complement strand
TATAATTCTCGCTGGCAATCATCTCAAGCCCATCCTGTTGGCGCTCTTGCTCCGACTGGATGGCCGACCAAATCTCGGGGTCGACTTGCTGCAATAGATTCATTTTGTTCCGGGCTCCCGTACGTCCAATACTTCTGTTCTTTCGGTACCTTACGCACCGCGAATCCGACGTCGGTGCCGACGCAGGGTGCGGCAAGATTATGGTTCCGGCACCGACTCGTCAGGCAGATCGTCTTCCGACGGTGGTTGAACTGCCCCCGTCTCGTCCTCAATGACTTTGACCGTAACTTGGCCCACGTTATCACTTAATTTCCCAGGTGAATCATTCACTTTGAGATAGAGTGTACCGGTTTCCGCCGCGACAATCCGGCGATTGAGTCCAATCGGGATCGGATTTCCGAGATTCGTCGTCCCAGGTTCTGGCTGATCCAAACGGATATTTCCGACCAACATTCCCAGCGGTTTACCAGCGGCATATTGTAACGTAACGCCGCCCGGTTCCGACCACCACTCTGGATTCTGCCGCAGTTGAAACCTTCCTTTGGCACGCACCCGATAGATCTTGCCCTTCTCCAACCGAAGTCCCGACGACTGCCAACCGCGGTCAGTCGCGATTGTCGTCTCTTGGCCGTCGCCCGGTGTACGAATACCGGGCGCATATTGCACCATGTTGCGGGACAAATCATATCCATAGTCGATATTGACGACGAACAACTGCCATTCCTCATCCAGCTCCCGCAGGGTGGCGGTAAACTGGGCTTCGAAGTCGCGTGTAAAGAAGGCTGTCGAGTCGGTGACTTTGCCAACCAAAGCCCGAAACGGCTGTCGAAATCGCGGATGCCCATCGAGAAAAGCGGCTGCCGCCCAACACCAAGCGTAGGGCTCCAACCGTAAATGGGCCGATTGATCAAAACGCATGATCTCACGCAACATCAGCCCACGTCCGGCCTCATATTCCTGCTTGATAATTTTGATACGACCCCAATAGGGGACTTCTTCGCGGCTAGCAGGCATCACGCCAACGCGAAGCTTGTGGTCCTTCCAACGATGAGTCGCCAGGAGCTCGGCGATCCCTTCGCGATACCAAGGAGGCCCGCTGCCGCCCAAGAACTGGGTCATGAAACCATGCACTCCCTCGTGGAGCAGCAGATGCCGTCGATAATAGGCGCTTGGCTGTTCGTAAATCCACAGCTCTCGTCCTCGCTGATACCCGTGCAGAAAACTCGGCAAGTTGGCTGGGAAAAGCTGCGCATGTTGATGTCGCTGCTTGTCTTGAATGAGATATCCGGTCACAGTCCAATCGGCAACTTTCTCCTCGGCGACGCCAAAATATTCGCACCACAGCGGGATCGCCCGGTCGAAAACGCGTGGCAACTCGTCCACCGCCGGATGAGCCGGTACATCCGTGTAGAGCACTAGGTGCCGGCCCACCACCTTACGAATACCAGCCGCATTCATGGCCGCATCGTCAATCGTCGGAGCGCGGTCCGCGTAGATCACATCGCGATCGCCCGATCGCAACAACTCGCGATCTTCTTCGCTCAACAATAGCTCGAACAATGGCGTCGTGGATTTTTGCGAATCGTCTGGCTTTCCGTCGCCGGCAACG
>JBGTMM010000492.1:0-5746 GCA_041743635.1 Bythopirellula sp. | reverse complement strand
CTATTCGATACAGGTCTCCCAATGCGACCCGCCCGCCGCGACGCAAGTTCGCGCACTATTCTTACGATGGCGGATGACACCCACAAATTACCGACGAGTTTCCCTCTCCATGCTTATAATTCCCGCGGAACCTCACGAGACGCTGGCCACCGCAACGGCCGAAGTCATGCTGGCCGATGGAACATGGCTGCCGCTCGAGGGATTGAGCATTGACGAACTGAGCCAACTGCAATGGCAACAAGAACAGCGTTTCGCTCAGACGATTGCGGCGCTGCCCAAAAACAGTCACGAACGCGCGTTCGTCACCGGTCAGGCTTACGACACGATCTGCACCATCCTTTCCGCCCAACGCACGGACGGCGAGCCGCTCGTGATGGGCCTCGACAAACGCTACGTGCGGCTGGTGATCGAGCTCTTGCATCGCCAAGTGAACCAAGGCCTCGGCCGGCCACAACTTTTTGAAGTCGGCTACGGCAGCGGGATGCTGCTCAAGGAAATCAGCGAACACGGCTTTCCCGTGGCGGGGGTCGAGATTTCCACCGCCATGCGTGAACAAGCGCTCGCGCTACTGGGCGAGCGACATGCCGAGCAACTTTTGTTCGGCGATCTCCGGCAAGTCAGTTCCAACGATCTGGCCCAACGACCCACGCTCGTTTATTGGAACGACGTCTTCGAGCACATCTGTCCCGATGAAATCGCCGATTACCTCGCCCATATTTACAGTTTGCTCCAACCCGGCGGATTGCTGGTCACGATCACGCCCAACTGGCTGCTGCGTCCCTCGGACGTGACACGGAGCTTTTGCCCCTTACGGACCGAAGCTCGCGGCCTGCACTTTAAGGAATACCGCCTCGCGGAAGTCACCAAGCTCCTCAAACAAGCCGGTTTTAAGCGCGTGGCAACGCCGCTCGCGGTCAGCAGACAACGCATCTATCTCTGCGCGAGCGGCCTGCGACTGGTGAAACAATGGTGCGAACCTTTGATTGATAAATTGCCCGTGAAACCGGCCCATCTTCTCTGCCGCGGGCTGGGGTTGTCGTACACGATTGCGACGAAGTAGCTAAAGCGCTTTTTACCGGTCGGATCACGGATAGGATAGGAAAGCTCTTCCGCCATTCGTATCATTCGTCTGATTCGTGGTTTCTACTCCATTCGCTGACGCTCTCGGCTCGCCAGTGGCACAAAAATCGTTGTGGCGAAAGAGTTCTCAACGTGTCAGAATAGTTCCACGTCCAAGTGCGCGAGTTTTTTGGCCACGTCAGAACCTTGCAAAATTCCTCCTCGAAGGGGAGAAATTGCAAAAAAATGTGCAACTTGGCCACGAAACAGCGCCACCAAGATCGCCATCTTCACCAAGATCACCAACATTCTTGGCAAGACAGGGGCGATAGTAAGCCCACGCTGGGTGCGTCGGTTGAGAATTGTGAATTTTTTCTACACAAAAGACAGTTGTTGAATTGATCGCATGCCCGACTACGAAAAGCTCGGTTCCTTTTATCTCGGTCGCCCATTCGATCTCGCGTCGGGACAACTTGCGCCTGAGAAGGTGCTTTACGATGCGAACGATCTCACGACCCATGCGGTATGCGTCGGCATGACCGGCAGCGGCAAGACGGGACTTTGTCTCTCGCTGATCGAAGAGGCCACGCTCGATGGGATTCCCGTCATTGCGATTGATCCCAAGGGAGATTTGGGAAACTTGCTGCTCGCATTTCCTGAATTGCGGCCCAGCGATTTCGGGCCGTGGATTGATCCCGCCCTCGCCACGCAGCAAGGGATTACGCCCGCGCTGCTTGCCGAGCAGACGGCCGCGACGTGGAAGAAAGGACTCGCCGATTGGGACGTCGATGGCGAACGGATTCGCCGCTTCAACGCCGTCGACAAGGTGATTTACACACCGGGCAGCACGGCGGGGATTCCGCTCACGGTGCTCAAGAGTTTTCATGCTCCCCCGGCTGCGATCCTTGACGACGCCGACACTTACAACGACCTTTTGCAATCGACAACCGAAGGCGTGCTCGCGCTGGTGGGGATCGACGCCGACCCCGTGCAGAGTCGCGAGGCGATTCTCATTGCCACAGTGCTCGATCATGCCTGGCGCGCGGGCCACAGCCTCGACTTGCCCAAGCTGATTCACGATATCCAAAAGCCGCCGTTCGCGAAAGTTGGAATCGTCGATCTGGAAAACTTCCTGCCAGCCAAAGATCGCATGGAACTGGGGATGAAGATCAACAACCTGTTGGCTTCCCCTTCGTTCGCTAGTTGGCTCAAGGGGGATTCCCTCGACGTGGAATCGCTCTTCTACTCCTTCGACAAGAAACCACGGCTGTCGATTCTCTCCATCGCTCACTTAAACGATGCCGAGCGGATGTTCTTCGTCACGATCCTCTTGAACGAAGTCGTCGGTTGGATGCGCACCCAACCCGGCACCGGCAGCCTGCGTGCCATTCTCTACATGGACGAAGTGTTCGGCTATTTTCCGCCGTCGGCCAACCCACCCAGTAAGCGGCCGATGCTCACGCTGCTGAAACAAGCCCGCGCGTATGGCTTGGGAGTGGTGCTCGCCACGCAGAACCCTGTCGATCTCGACTACAAGGGACTCTCCAATGCTGGGACTTGGTTCCTTGGCCGGTTGCAAACCGAGCGCGACAAGCTGCGCGTGCTTGAAGGTTTGGAAGGAGCGTCGGCGCAAGCGGAGGGAAGCTTCAATCGCTCGCAAATGGACACGCTGCTCTCGGGGCTGCGGAGCCGCGTGTTTCTGGTGAACAACGTCCACCAGAACCAACCGCAGGTGATGCACACCCGCTGGGCGATGTCGTATCTGCGGGGGCCGCTCACGCGGGATCAAATTCGCGTGCTGATGAAAGATCGTAAGGCGGCATCGGTCACTAAGCAACCGGCCGCAACTCCACCTGCTGTCCCGTCTCGACAGCGTCACGACAGTTTGCAGCCGATTCTTTACGGCGAAATCGTGCAAAAGTTCTGGCCCCTCGACGGCAAGCTGGCCGAGGGCTGCCAATTGGAATATCGACCAGCGTTATTCGCTCAAGGAAAGCTGCACTATGTGCAGGCGTCGTCGAAGCTCGATCTGTGGCAAGAATGCGTTGTCGTGCAACCCGTTCATGGCAAAGTCACCGAAGAGATTTGGAATGCGGCGCTGGTCTTCGAGCAACTACCCCACTTCGACGACACTCCGCAAGCCTTCGGCCAATTCGCCCCGTTGCCCACGGAATTGGCCCAAGAGAAAAACTATCGCGGTTGGGAGCGCGAACTCAAGGATTGGCTTTACCAGACGCAGCGATATGTCCGCTGGCACGAACCGCTAACTGAAACTTCTTCCAACAACGGCGAAACGGAAGAAGAGTTTCGCCTGCGAATCGCTCCCGCCGCTCAAGCAGTGGAGAAGACGCGGATCGAACGAGAATTCGCGTCCGAATTGCAGAAGACGGAAGACGCAATTACCAAAGCTGAAACACAAGTCAGCAATTTCAAGTGGTGGTGGTTCAGCGGCTTTTGGAGGGTGATTGAGGTTCTGTTCACTCGCTTGCTGGGGGGCAGTTCACGGAAGCAATTGGTCACCACCACGTCGACCAATCAAATGAGTCGCGGCCGCCGACAGTATGCCGAAGCCAAGGAAGAACTCAAACGGCAAACCGAGAAGCTCGGCCGCTTGGAAAGTGAGCACCAGCATAAGTTGGCAGCGCTGGCGACCAATTTCCGCGCCGAGACGCTGGTTCTGGAGAAAACCGAAACCTCCGCCCGCAAGGGCGATATCGACGTGGACCGCGTGGCCCTCGTGTGGCTTCCGTGGCAAATCGAGGCCGATGGGCGGGCTCAACCGCTATACTGAGAGACGCTGAATTATTCATCTATTATTACGGAGCGAATGCGATGTCGGAACGAGAGCGCTGGATCGTCTACCCCTTGTTGTTGTTTGCCTTGGGCTCAGCCGTCAGGGACAAGCTCATGCAACGGGTGGAATCCAAGGAGATTCGCTGCGAGAGCTTGCAAATCGTCGATCAACAAGATCCCGACAAGACGCTCGCCGAGCTGAGTTTCAAGCGGGCAATCAACAACGATCCCACGCAATTGGCGGATCGGGTGGGAGCCTTGCAGTTGCGCGATAGCGACGGCAATCAAGTTTGCGATATTGCGACTGATGTGATCGTGGGGCGGATCGTGACTCGACAGTTACGAGTGATCGATCCCCAATCCAAGCCGCTCGTAGTGGCCGCCACCGAACCACAGCCCGCTTTGTCGTTGGAGGAGGGCGGGGGAGCTATCTCTTATCAAGGAGTGATCTATTTGAACAACCAGCGCTTGGGAATTCGTCTAGCTCCACCAGTGAGTCAAACACCAGCCGAAAAAGCCAATCCCGCACCCTCACCACCCACGGTGGAAGATCCGAAATAGATTTCAGCACAATGTTGTCGAGTTCGCACTGCTGATCTCAACTTGACCACCCATGATTGAAACGGGAATTTTCAAATTTTGACTGCCAAATGCCTGATTGTGTTGCTTCCAGGTGCGGCAACCGGCTAACCTATGTTATCACCACTGCCTGTAAAACTTGCGTGATCGTGCTCAATTGTCGTTATGGATAACACGCGCATACAATCCAGCCCGATGTACACCAATCTCGCGGAAATGGTCGAGGAGCAAGCGCGGAAATTTCCTGAACGCACGGCCTTTGCGTTCGAGGATGACGCAGGTCAGACCGAGTCATGGACCTACGCCCAACTCGTCAATCGCTCGCGAACGTTGGGAAGCTGGCTCGCCCAGCAGGTGCGTGTTGGTGATCGCGTGCTCTTGGTCTATCCGCCCGGACTGGAGTTTATCGCCGCTTTCCTGGGGTGCGCTTATGCCGGCGCGCTCCCCGTGCCCTCTACCTCTCCAAAACCGCGTCGGCCCTTGCCTCGGCTCGATTCGATTGTCACGGATTGCCATCCCAGTCTGGTGCTGTCGCACAGCAGCGTGCTTGGAGCGCTGTGTCTCGACCAGCAGTTACCCGCGATCAGCGCGCTGACTTGGCAAGCAACCGATGAAATCTCAACCGACGAAAATTGCAGCTTTAGGCCTATTCAGCGCGCGCCCGACGATCTCGCGTTTCTCCAATACACGTCGGGTTCCACGTCCGATCCTCGCGGCGTGATGGTAAGCCATGGCAATGTGCTGCACAATCTGGAAGCAATTCGCGTCGGTTTTGGAATCCATGGCGATGAGCACCTCCAAGGGGTCTTTTGGTTGCCGGCCTATCACGACATGGGGCTGATCGGCGGGATTCTATCTCCCTTATACGTTGGCGGGACAAGCACATTGATGGCCCCGACCACGTTTCTCCGCCGACCGCAGCGATGGCTGGAACTGATTTCAGCAACCCGAGCCTCCGTGAGTGGCGCGCCTAACTTCGCTTATGAATTGGCGGTGCGAAAAACAACTTTCGCGGAACGCGCCGCCTTAGATCTGAGCGCTTGGAAAACGGCTTTCTGTGGAGCGGAACCGATTAATCCCGACACGCTTGCGGAGTTCGCCGCCGCATTCGCCAGTTCAGGTTTTCGGCCGAGCGCGTTTTTTCCCTGTTACGGTTTGGCTGAGTCGACATTGCTTGTCACCGGCCGATTGAAGGACATGATTATTGTTCGCGGTCGCAACCATTATCCTCAAGACTTGGAGCGCACCGCTCAGGCGGCCCATGAAGCAGTCGACTTGGGCGCGGCGTTTTCAGTGAATGTCGCGGGGCACGAGG
>JBGTMM010000491.1:0-4952 GCA_041743635.1 Bythopirellula sp. | reverse complement strand
CAAGAGAAAGTTCGACGCGGAGATTGGCCGTGCCGGGGGCGAGTTGCATCGCGAGCTTTTCTTTATTGCCGAGGGTCTGGCCACCCAGCGGAAACGCCGTACAAACCAGGAAGAGCTCTTCGCGGGGAGTTTCCGTGCGGCGGTCGGAGAGGACCTCCAGGGTGACGGGAATCTCGCCGCTGGCGATCAATTGCAAACGGGCCGGTTCGGCGAGCAAGCGTGGTTGGTCACTGACATTCGTGAGCGTGCCAGTGAATTGCATGGACTCGCCGGCGATGGGCGCGGTGACCGCGAGGCCCAGCCGTTGGATGTGCAACTGGGGTTGCGGCGTGCCGAAGGAAACCGCCGTGCCGCGGCTGCGCTGGCGGGCGATTTGTTTTGTCGAATTGGTGGGCATTTTCTCTCTTGCCCAAGCAATCCAATCGAGGGCTCCTTGCGTGCTGGCGGCGACTGGTTGGCCCAGCAGCACTTGCGTGAGATTCTCGCCATCGAGCCGGCCGAATTGGAGTTGCTCGCGGATGAATGCTTCGTCGGCTTGCCGCGCGGCGGTGAGCGAATTGCGATCGGCTTTAACTTGGTCGGGCAAGCCCTTGATTTCTGATTGCAGTGATGTGAGCTCTTGTTGGACGGTTTTTAGTTGCGCTTGCAACGCGGGGATCCGCTCGATGCCCCGCAATGGATTTTTCTTGGCTTCGCGGAATTCAGCTTCGAGTTGTTTGCCACGGGCCTTGAGCTCCTCGGCTCGTGTGCGAAGATTGGTGGCTTGCTGTTTCCAGCGATCTTCGAGTGCTTTGGCGACCTGGGGGGTTTGCAATTGGTCGGCAAAATCGCTGTCGAGGCGACTGGCCGCTTGCTCGAACCAATCGCCGGCCCAATCACCGGCTTTGGACAGCAACGGATCGAGGGCCGATGGTTCAGTATTTTCTGTGACGATTTCCAGTTCGCCCGACTCGGTGCGCTGGGTGTCGAATGCCAGCCCGGCGATTTCGCCGTTTTCGATCACGAGCCTATTGTGCAACAAGGCGTTCGTGTCGAGGCAGAGTTGTGTCCGCTCGGCTTCGAACAGGTTGCGTAACAGTGACCCTGGATTGGCAACTTGGATCCCGCGCAATTCGACACGGCCCTCAAGGAGCGAAGTTTCCACGGTGGCGAGTTCGACTTTTGCCCCAGAGGCCGCTTGGCCGGCCGTGACGATCAAGTGGTGCAGCAGCGGATCGAGTCCGAACCGCACGCTTGCCACGAGCGCTGTTAAAATCAGTAAGCGTGGCGCGACATATCTCCAGCGCAGAATTTTCCAGCAATTGGGTTTCCAGTAATTGAGTTTCAACCTTCGATCCCCCATTGCGAACCGAGCTCGGCGCCACGCAGCCAACGCACGGCTTTGTAGCGTAGCAGCCATGCACTCAGTGGTGCTTGCACTCTCACGGCAAAGCGATGCGCGAGCCAGTAGATGGGATAAGCGAGATACAGGCCGATTAAGAGTTGCCCCACGACGACGGTATTGTTCAGGCCGAGAAGCGGACTCACGGCGGCTTCGAACAGTTGGGTGTGTGCTGCTCGCAAGGGCTCCCAAGTTAAAACGGCCGAACCTAGGCGATGGGCGAAGGAATCAACAAACAAACCGAGATACGTGAACAGGCCGATGCCCAGCAGTCCCGCGGGCTTGTTCACCCGCAATCCCAAGAGCATCATGCCCAGGAAAATCGCGGTGAGATTTCCCTTGGGAACGAGGCCGATCAGCATTCCGATAACGAAGCCCCAGGCCACTTGCCGAGGCGAATCGTTGGCCACCAGGGCCTGCGCGAATTGGCGGACTGGCCTGAGGACGAAGGCAAACATGGCGGGCTCACAAAAGGTACCGTGAGAAAAATCGGAGCATCAGGAAAAGTATCGGCAATCGCGACAACGTGCCTGGAGAATGATGCACTGCTGTCACGGCAGGAAGCGGCGGCCCCCTTGTCAACAGGGCCAAACCGGGTAACTTGGAGGGTCTGCCATGCGAGCCGGGTCGTCCACGACCCCGGTTCAGAACCGTTACATCAGAAAATTCGGCTGGCCGATAGCTGACAGCACAGCGCTAACAAGCGTAGTGCTGACAGCTTCGTTGCGGCGGCGTAGCTCAGTTGGTTAGAGCAGCGGAATCATAATCCGCGTGTCGGGGGTTCGAATCCCTCCGCCGCTACTTTTTCCCGCACATTCCTGGCGAGATTAATCGCATGGCGACCAATGCAATACCGCACATATTCCACCAGATCTGGCTGGGCGGTAGCGAAATGCCGGTGCCGTTCCAGGTTTTCCGTGACCACCTTTTAGCATTGCATCCGGGGTGGGACTACCAACTTTGGACGGACGAGAATCTGCCCCCACTGATCAACGCGCGCCTCTTTGCTGCTCAGAATCGCATGTTTTACAAGGCTGATGTATTGCGATACGAGATATTAGCGGCACATGGAGGCGTCTACATCGACACGGATTTTCTGATGTATAAGAACATCGAGCCGCTTTTGCGTAATACAGATCATTTTCTGGCGTACGAAGGTGTCGATTGGGTCTGTAATTCTATTATGGGTTTTGCAGAGAACCACTGGTTGCTGTGGAAGTTTATCGCGGAAGCTCCCACTCGCTCACGTGCGTTATGGGATCGGTGGGGAGTGGAACGCATCGGACCCGGACTAGTCACGGCCTGCGCCAAAGAATGCCCTGATTTATTGATACTTTCTAAGCATATCTTTTATCCAATGGGTGCGAATGAAGTAAGACAGCGTCAGTTCTCAAGCATGCCCGCTTCCTATGGGGCGCATCTGTGGAATGATTTGCTCGGGCCGGATGCTTTGCAGGTTTGGAGATTGCTCCCCGAAGCTAAGAAATACGAGAATCGCGACTGGACTTTGGAAGAGCTCATTGAAATGGCAAACGAAGCGCAGTCAAGGCCCCAGAGAACTGCTGGTATGAATGTGATTTCCGCGGCGGAAATCCGACCCGGCTCGCACAGCCCCTTACCTAGTGGGCCAGCATCGACTGCAAACGTTCCACGATTTGAGTGATTGTCTTATTGTGTTCGATACTTGCGTATTTATTTGAGAATCGCTCGGCGCCTGGGAGTGCGTTGGGCTGGATCGCTGCAGCAATGGCTTCGGCCATGTTCTCAACTGTTGGGTGTAAAATCAATCGTCCTGCTTCCATCTGAACGGTTCTCATTCCGGTAAGTTGTTGCTCCAACACCATGGGAAGCGAGACAACTGGCTTGCCCGCACGCAACATCTGAGCTACAGTCGTGTGGGTGCCGTTGAGAATTGCCAGTTCACAAGTCGCCGCAACGATATTCATATTTAGTGGGCGTTGGCTGAAAATTAACGTATCAGACTTTGTATTCTCCTGAGTCAGGTTTGAAAACTTGGGACTAACAACGATCGCCGACATTCCAAGTTGACTGAGCGCCTGCCGCAGGATCTCTACCTGAGGCGCATCTTTCAAATACGCGAAAATTTTCCGACCCTTGTGGTCTGGCCAGCACGGTACATCTCCTAACACTTGTGGCCAAACACCGACATATTCACCGCCGGGTCGAGCACCAAAGTGGTCGAGTTCAGGGTAAGTCGTAAGTAAAGTCGCTGTCGTTTCGGTGTAGAGATCAGACAACTGCTTACAGCGGGGCAAGCGAAGTTGGCCCAGCACGGCATTGAGATAGGCGAGAGCCTGGATTTCATCGGCGAGCAATTTTTCGGCGTCATCCTCCAACCAGGGCCGCCAATCAGGCAGGGGAAAATCATTGGGAGGGCATGTAAAACCCGTGCCCCAAACGACTCTAGAAAATCGCGATCCACGCGTCGCGATCAATGTCGCTGGAGCGTGGTCGCAAATTATTAAATCAGGCGCAAAGTCTTCGACCAGTGACTGCAGCGACTTACAAAGCCGCAGGCATTCGGGCTGATTTACCAGTAAAGCGTTGTGTAGCACATGGGCGAACGTGCGCAGCGGCTGGATGAACTGGGCAGGATCCCTCTTGGTCCGACTAATCTGACAAACTCGTATGCCGAGAGGTTTGAGGAAAAGTTCCGCGTACGTTGGATCGCATAGCATTGCGGCGACTTGGCACCCACGCTCAATAAGCTGTTTCAGAACTGGGGCGACGACGGAGAGATGCCCCATCCCACTGCCCAATTCCCACACATATAAGATTTTCGGCACGTTTAAGCTCTTGAACCAATTCCGGTATCCAGATTGATCGGAGCATATTCTCCCAGAAAAAGCTTGCAACGATAATAGCCGGCGGCTAGAATCCTGCTGTCGCCCGCGTCACATATTCTTTTCAGGAGCATAAAAGCGTGTGGTACATCTGGAAATCATTCGCCAGTCGCCGGCGAGTAAAGCACAACAAGCAGTCACGCCCAGGCCCCTCTCGCAAAGTGCTCCGGTTTGAGCCGCTCGAGGACCGAAAACTTCTGAGCGGGAACACATACACGGTTGATATTGTTGCCGACGAAAACGATGGCAACTTCTCCGTTGGTGACCTCAGCCTACGGGAAGCTATCGCCCTGGCGGATGGCAATCTGGGCCCCGACATGGTTGTCTTTGACCCCGCGGTTTACGGCACCCCTCAAACCATTGCCTTGACGCTCGGCGAAATTGAGATTGTCGACGACGTGAGCATCACCGGTCCGGGAGATGATCTGCTCACCATCGATGCCCAACAGAACTCGCGCATTTTTAATATCTCCACCTCTTCGCTCTCAGGCGATTACCACATCAGTGGTCTGACGCTCACCAATGGTCGTACCACGGGAAACGATGTTTTGAGTACGGTTTACAGTGGCGGTGCGATTCGATCCGCAACTTATGGTCTGCTCACTCTTGACAATTTGACTATCACTGGAAATTCCACGGCAGGAGTTGATGCCGACGGTGGGGGTGTGTTTGCCCAAGGCGATGTTGCTATTACCAATAGTACCATC
>JBGTMM010000490.1:0-2246 GCA_041743635.1 Bythopirellula sp. | reverse complement strand
GGCATTGTGAAGGGCCGCCAACGCAGTAGTGAAGCCGCGCTTAAATACGCGGTTTACGGTGCCGGTACTGCTGGGGTTATGCTCTATGGCATCAGCCTGCTTGCGGGCATTTTGGGCACCGTGCATATCCCCACCATGGCCACGGAACTCGCCGACCTCGATATTCTCAATCTTCTCACCACCGGCGAAGGCCGACTGACTGTCATGGTGCTGGCGCTGGGCGGTCTAATGCTTGGCGTGGGCCTGGCCTTCAAATTGTCCGCTGTGCCATTTCATTTTTGGTGCCCCGACGTGTTTGAAGGAGCCTCCGCCGAAGTAGACGCCTTTTTGTCGGTTGCCTCCAAAGCCGCTGCCATGGTGCTGCTGTTGCGAGTTGGTGTCGGACTGGGACTCGCCCCCGACACGGCCCAAACCTTGGACGCCCCGCACCGCACGCCTGCAATTGCCGTCGCGACAATTGACGAAGTTGTACTCACGCGACCTGCCGTGTTTGCGAGCCAGGTTGTCGCTTCGGAGGAAACCACGCCCGTCGGCGGTGGCCCCTTGTCGCCGGTCCGCCGGTTCTTTGTGATCCTGGTGTCCCTCGTGGCGATTGTGACCTGCACCTTCGGCAACTTGGCCGCCTATGGCCAAACCAATATCAAGCGGATGTTCGCCTATTCGACGATTGCCCACGCCGGTTTCATGATGATGGCCATTGCCGCCGCCGTGGCACTCGCGGACCGCAATGTTGTGGAAGCGCGCTCCGCCGTGTCGGCTCTGCTGTTGTATCTCGCTGTTTATCTGTTTATGAATCTCTCCGCATTTGCAATTGTCGCGTTTCTGCGAAACTCGATGCGCAGCGAGCAGATCGCCGACTACGCGGGGCTCGTACGAAGTTCGCCCCTTGTCGCCGTGCTGATGACCGCCGTGCTGGTCAGTTTAATCGGCATTCCGCCTTTGGCGGGTTTCTGGCCAAAATTGCGGGTCCTTCAAGCACTCTACATGGCCGGTGGCCCGTTGATGATGTTCGTATTCGTGGCCGCGGCTCTCAACACGGTGGTTTCGCTTGTTTATTATTTGCGCGTGGCGAAGGTAATCTGCATGGATCCCGAACCCGATTCGCGCGGCGCGGTGGCGTTCGGTTTCTTACCCGCGGCCTACGTCTTTGTCGTGGCCGTGCCGGTGATTATTTTTGGCGTACTTCCCAACGCCCTCGCGAACTGGACCGACCTGGCCGTTTCGCAATTATTTAGTTGACGCCCGACGACATCCAGCATTTGAGAACACATGAACCAGGCTTTGCTTTATCCGCTGCTCGCGCAACTGATGGCCATCGTGGCCAAATCGTTTCCACAATATTTGCGCTACTCCCGGCCTTACGTGCCGCCGGGTCGTGAAAATGTCGTGGAAACGCTCGAGCTGATTGCTGGCGATCAGGATGTGCTCACCGACCGGATCGGACACATGCTGACCGAGCTGGGTGCCCCGCTGCGGACCGGCGAGTTTCCCATGGAGTACACCGACACACACGATTTGGGCATCGAGTATCAACTCACCTCGGCCATTGAATATCAACAGCAAGACATCGAATCGATCCAACTGCTCATCGGCGAGTTGCAACCCTTCCCCGCCGCCAAAAGCTTAGCCGAAGAATCCCTTGGCATGGCCAAGGGACATCTTGAAACGCTGCAAGAATTGCAGCCAGAACCAAGCAGAATGTCATCCTGAGGGAGCCTTAGCGACCGAAGGATCTGGTTTGCGGTATTCTTACAGCTTGAATACGTGCGAGAGTTGAAGCTAGATTCTTCAAGTCGCAGAGCTCCTTTCAGAATGACATTCCTCCCATGTACTTCGACACACACACGCATATCGATCAAGACGATTTCGACGAGATTCGAACTGCCGCGATCGAACGGGCTCATGCGGCGGGGGTTGCTCAATTGATTGCCGTCGGCACAACGGCCATTGCAAGTCGCAAGTGCGTCGCTCTGGCCAGTAAGTTTGAGGGCGTGTTCGCCGCCGTGGGAATTCAACCGAATTACGTCGCGGAAGCGGACCCCGACGATTGGCAGACCATCGTCGAACTGGCGAGTCAACCGGGCGTGGTGGCCATTGGCGAGACGGGGCTCGACCGCCATTGGGATTCCACTCCGTTCGAAATGCAACAGGAATACTTTGATCGCCACCTGCGGCTCGCCGAGGATCTAGAACTGCCATTCATCGTGCACATGCGAGATTGCGATGCCGACATCATGGCGATGTTG
>JBGTMM010000489.1:0-1857 GCA_041743635.1 Bythopirellula sp. | reverse complement strand
GGGATTGGTTGCCCAGGCCACCAGCGCGACTGTGCGGTGGAGCTGCTCTTTTTCGTACTCGCCCGTCAAGTGCGCGAGGACGGCGTTGTAGGCCCATGCCCGCGGGTGTTTGCCGTTGACCGCAAACACTTTCTTCAGAATCGAGTCGGCGCGCTGGTACTCCTCGGCGTCGATGGCATTGTCAACCTGAAACAGCAGACTCTCGACATGCTGCGGATTCAGTTGCAGAGCCTTGGCTAGCGCCTCGGACGCTCTTTCGCTGTCGTCGCTAAAGGCCCGCGCCAGTCCCAGATGCACGTCGGGGTTGTCGGGCGAGCGTTTTGCCGCCTCGGCAAACGCCTCGGCCGCCAGTGCGAAATCTTGCTTTTCAAGCGCAAGTTCGGCGCTAGCGATATGCGGCTCGACGGCGGCCGGGCTGTCTTTCTTGGCCCTATCGTAGAACAGTTCCAACACCTGCCGGGCGTCGGCGCCGGCTAAGAGAAGTGTTCGGCCGATCGCCACACGGTTCGCCGCATCGCTATATCGCCACGGGTCGCGGGTTGCCAGGTCCTGGATGTTTTTCAGAATTTGCTCGGCGTCCTTGGGGCGATCGTTGACCCGCATCACCTCGTGGCCCAGCAGTCGCAAGATGACGCTGGTGCGATATATTGCGGCGGTTGTTTCGTACGACTTGAGCACCTCGGCATAGCGACCGGTGGCCATCTCAGCGCGAATCTTCAAGAGCCGCCAGCCTTCGTGATAGGCGTTGGCCTTGATCGCCTTCTGGCAGGCATCGATGCACTCGGCGTATTTGCCCGAGTCGTAGAGTTTTTGCGCCTCATCCACTTCGGCGGCCCGCGCAGGCGAGTGCCCAAGGGCCACGACGCAGGCGACTGCGATTGCGATGGGGACAAAACTTGCCCAACCGGCCGTCTGCAACGACGACCCGTTCGTCCGATATAAACCGAGCATCATCAACCCTCCGGGGTCGGCAGCTCGCGTGGCGGGATGTTTGGTTTCGATCCGCGACCGTCCGGTCGGCGTGCTGGGCGGGCGCCGCCGGCGCAAATAGTCGCAAGTCCGCTACTTATGTTAGCTAAGGCATCCAGATAATCAACACGAATGCTGACTTGCTCCTTATGACCGAACTTGAGTTGCGTCCGGATTGATCAACTGAGTGGCTAAGTTCGCCGTATGGTCAACGGCAAAATTACGCGCGATTTGAAATTGGCTGATCAGGGCCATCGGTGGCCGATTGAACTTGTGGCAGAATAGACTAGAATTCTAGTCAATGGCGAAACGCGATCCATTCAGCCTGATATTTTCGCTGGATGCAGTCACGCATTTCGATTCGATTGAACCGAAATATCACGCGGAACTTCGACGGACCATAAACGAACAGTTGACGCATACGCCAACTGAAGAAACTCGCAACAGAAAGCCCTTGCAGGAACCGGCTCCGTTCGAGGCGACTTGGGAACTTCGCTGCGGTCCGGACAACCGTTTTCGAGTTTTTTACGACGTTGACTTGGAATCGAAATCCGTGGAAGTCTTGGCCCTTGGAGTGAAGGACCGCAACCGCCTCACGATTGGAGGCGAGGAGTACTTGTCATGAGAATCGCACCGTTAGCAGATGTCAAGGCGCGACTGAGCGCCTATTTGGACGAATGCTCCAGTGAAGGTCCGGTGGTAATCACGCGAAATGGCAAGGCGGTCGCCGTGCTGTTGGCGCCATACGACGAGGAGGATTTGGAGCGAATCTTGCTAAGTCGCTCGCCGCGGTTTCAGGCGATGCTTAATCGCTCCCGGCAAAGCATCAAGGAAGGCAAAGGCTTGACGGAAGAGGCCTTTTGGGAAGCGGTACGAAGTCGAACCGAG
>JBGTMM010000488.1:0-5015 GCA_041743635.1 Bythopirellula sp. | reverse complement strand
GGGCTTCTCTGGCGTATCGATTGCGGGCGGTTTTACGATCCAAAACAATTCCGATTCCGCTCTCGAGGATCAATATATTTTTCTGGATCACGCCAACGCCAATGGCCGCGTGTACCAGGCGGGGCTTGATAGTTTGCTGGGCGCCCACACGCAACTGGCCGACGGCGAATCGCCCTCGGCACTCACACAGGCCACGATCAATCGCTTGCATCTGACGCTCGACTCTGATGGCGATGGCGATATCGACCGCAGCACGAATGATTTGAATTCACTGCTGCAAGTCTCGCGGAATGACGGCCGTTTTGGCCGCGGCCCCAACGGCGAGATGTTTATTTCCAGCAAAACCACGGGGCTGGTGTATCTGGTGAACAACACCGTGCCCGACGTCGACCGCCTCACTCTCACAGTCCATCGCGGCACGGGCGACATGACCATCTCGAACAGTTCAGGCAGTAACGTCACGATTAACAGTCTGTCGCTCACCTCGCCCTCCGGCTCGATTGCTCCCATGGAACTTGAAACCCTTGGGGCTGGTTGGAATCTCTCGGGCAGCAACACGATGCAGATGGCATCGCAGAGCAATCCCATGGGTTCACTGAATTTCAATGGCGCGACCATCGCACCGCTGGGCGACGCCTACGAGGCCCAGCTTTTCGCCTTCGGCCAACCCGCCGGGGAAGACGTGGTGTTTGTCTTTGAAACCGCCGACGGCAACCCGGTCCTCGGCAATGTCGTCTACACGGGCGAATCGCCGGTCCGCGATACGATTGTGATGACCGTGAATCTTGCCACCGGTGAAGCTGTGGTGCTTAACGAGACGCCCTTTACGCAAGAAGTCGAGGGCTATACGGTGACTTCCCAGTTGAACTCGATCAACACGGCCGGTTGGAATTCGTTCGAGACCCAAGGAATCGACGACGGCGATTGGTTCGCCAGCCCCGCGGAAGTGGATCGGCTCACGGAAATTCAAGACGACGGGACCACGACTTTTGACGAGAACACCCCGTACAGCCTGGGCGAGATTTTTTCCTTGGGCGAAGAGCAAGATCTTAAATTTGAGTTTCTGCTGGCCGGTGAGAGCGAACTTCGTGAAGGTTTGGTCGTGTACGTGCTTCCCGGCGATTTTGATGACGACCTCGACGTCGACGGCCGCGATTTTCTCGCCTGGCAACGGGGTGATTCTCCGGGTCCGTTCAGCACCGTCGACCTGGCCGCGTGGCAGCAATACTACGGCACGGTGATTTCCGGACCCCTCGCCGCAGTGAGCGTGCCGGAACCGGGGAGCGTGATGATGGTGCTTGGGTTGTTCGCGGGTGCGTTGGTTCGCCGCAGATAGTACTTAGCCGGAGGGCCACGCCCTCCGGGAGATTTCGCGATTCGTCTTTCACGGTTCCCGGATCGCGTGGCGATCCGGCTAAGTTTTTATCCTCCCGTCGCCTTCTTGAGCAACCAATCGCCCAGCTTCGGCGACAGCGCTGCGAGCGCCAGCAACAGCCGCACCTTCGCAGGCACGATCAGTTCCGGCTGCCGCTTTTCACACGCCGTGAGAATTCGCTCGGCGAGCCAGTCGGGATCCAAACTCCGCAGCTTTGCGCCCCCGCCGGGTTCTTGCGCGGCGGAGGGAATGTTGTCGGCTGCCACGTAACGTGGAGAGTTGTCTTGGCGCATGATCGGCCCGGGACACACCAAGAGCACGTGCAAACCCTGCGGTCCCAGTTCCAGCCGCAATTGTTGCGAGTACGCACTTACCGCGAATTTGCTGGCCGGATAAGCGCCGTAGAATCGTGACGCGATCTTGCCGGCCAGCGAACCGATATTCACCAAGTGCCCGCGACGTTCGATCAAGTGCGGCGCGAACGCGCGCGTCATGCGCACCGTGGCAAGGAAGTTAACCTCCCACAATCGCCCGAAATCTTCTGGCGTTGTTTCCAAAACTGCCCCACGGGTGGATTGCCCCGCGCAGTTGCAAAGGAAATCAAGTCCACCATAGCGCGTGCGAATCTCTTCAGCGATTCTGTCCACGTCCCCTTGTGCGGTGACATCGCCGGGGATTGCGGCGACCCTGCCACCCGCGGCTTGCAACAACTTGGCGGCTGCATTGAGCGGCCCCGCCTTGCGAGCGTTCATCACCACCGTCGCACCCTGGCTCAAGAGTGCGCGGGAAATGGCGAGCCCCAAACCCGCCGATGCGCCCGTGACGAGGCAGTTTTTATTTTGCCAATAATTCATAGAGTAAAGAACCGGCTGTACTATTTGTAATGTTTATGAAGTCTGCAAGTTTCTGTTATCCAGCGGCAAATAGGGCGAGCAATCTGACTTTGCGAAAGAAACCTAGGATTCAAGATCGGCTGAGCACAATTACCGCGTGATTTCATCTGAAATCACCTCCGCTGCCGGCCCCACGATAGCATATTCCCTTCCCGCCAACTTGGGGCCACAATATGGCAACCGCGACCAACGACGTGCTTGCGAGCACGCGCCCATCCCACACCAATCACACCGGCCACCTCGCCGCCGACGGCTTTGAAAAAATAGAGCATCTTATGGACGAGTATGATCTGCCGCTGGAACGCATTCAAACGGCCCGCACCAAGATAGTTGCCACCGTGGGACCTTCCTGCCGTGAGTCAGCCCAATTGGCGGCGCTCGCCAAGTCGGGGGCCAAAATCTTTCGCCTCAACATGGCCCATGCGGCTCCCGCGGAACAACAGGTCTATGTCGACCGCATCCGCCAGGTGAGCGCAGAAATTAACGAACCGCTCGCGATTTTGGTGGACCTCGCCGGTCCCAAGTTTCGCTTAAGCGAACTGCCCGGCGACCAAATTTTCTGCCATCGGGACGAAACATTTTTCTTCGTGAAAGGCACCCCGGCCAATCCCAACGAGCTCATCACCAGTTACGAGCCGCTGATCGACGAGCTCTCGGTCGGCGATCAAGTGATGCTTTCCGACGGTACGGTGAGCATGGTCGTGGAAGAACTGCTCGAGGATCGCGTGCGGCTGCGGGTTCAGCAGCAGGGCACGATTCGCAGCCGCCAAGGAATCAATCTCCCCGGCGTGCGGCTCAGCGCCCCGGCGATCAGCGTCGAAGACCATCAACATGCCATCTGGGCCGCCAAGGCCGGCATCGACTTCGTGAGCCTCAGTTTTGTCCGCTCGCCGGATGAAGTTCGCGCGCTCAAAGACATTTTGCGCTCCAGCGGTTCGCAGGCCAGCGTAATCGCCAAGATAGAAAAGCGCGAAGCGCTCGACCGGCTGGAAGAAATCGTGGCCGAGGCCGACGGTATTATGGTGGCGCGTGGCGATTTGGGCGTCGAGATTGACGTCGCCGAAATGCCCATTGCCCAGAAACGAATCATCCGCGTGAGCCAGGAATATCACAAGCCGGTGATCATCGCCACGCAAATGCTCGATAGCATGCACGAATCGCAGCGACCCACGCGGGCTGAAGTGACCGACGTGGCCAACGCGATTCTTGATGGTGCCGACGCCTGCATGCTCTCCGGTGAGACGGCCATTGGCAAGCATCCCCGCAAGGTCGTGGAGATGATGAATCGCATTGCCCTGGCCACCGAGGCCAGCATGATTGGTCAACCACTGCGAACACCCTCGAAGAAAAAGGTCGACGGATTGCACGAGGTCACCAGCGCCGTGGTCCGCGGTGCTGGGGCGATGGCCCACACGCTCGAAGCCAAATTGGTGGTGGTCGCCAGCCACTCAGGCCGCACGGCCCTGGCCTTATCTCAATTGCGAAATTTCGTGCCCACGATTGGCGTGAGCAGCAAGGAATCGACCCTCCGGCAGATGTGCCTCTACTGGGGCGTGACCCCGCTGCGTAACGCGGCCGCCGAGAATGTTGATCAGCTTATCAAGCAACTCGAAGAGTGGAGTTGTCGCGTGGGTTTGACCGTCAGTGGCGACCGCATCGTGATCGTCGGTGGCTCGCATCTCACGGTGACTCAAGAGAACAAGAAGGGGAGTGCCGCCCACGATTTGGTGATGGTCCACGAAGTCACGTGCGTCGCACCCACCGCTTGACGCGCCGCAATCTGTCGGCAATCCTCAATTGCATTGGCTAGGGGCCATTTACTCCTATTTGTCACCCTAGCCGGACCAACACTTTGGTCCGGGAACCCGGAGGCAAGTGTGCCTCCGGCTAGGCCACCTCCTTCCCGAGGATTGCCCGATGCGGCACGCTGTTTTGCTCGGTTTCATGGCTCTGGCAACGCTTCCCGCCATCGTTCTCACGTCTGCCGAGCCCTATTGGAACCAGTTCCGCGGTCCGTACGCCAATGGCGAAACCACCGCCAAGCTTCCCACCGAATTCGATAACCAAGAAAACGTCGCCTGGAAAACGGCGATTCACGACAAAGGCTGGTCCTCGCCGGTGGTGTGGGGCGACCAGATTTGGCTCACCACCGCCACGGAAGATGGCAAAAAGCTTTACGCGGTTTGTGTGAACGCCGACACCGGCGCGATTGAGCGCGATCTGTTGGTGTTTGAAGTCGCGTCGCCCAAGTTTTGCCACCCCACCAATAGCTATGCGTCCTGCACGCCCTTCGTGGAAGAAGGCCGCGTGTACGTGCATTTCGGCGAGTACGGCACGGCCTGCCTCGACACGGCCACGGGGGAAAAAATCTGGGAGCGTCGTGATTTCGCGTCCACGGATTTCCGTGGCCCGGCTTCCTCGCCGATAGTCGCCGGAGATCGCCTGTTTATCAATTTTGACGGCATTGATTTTCAGTTCATGGTCGCCCTCGACAAGCACACTGGCAAAACCCTGTGGCGCGCTGACCGCGACATAATGTACGGCACCTTCAACGGCGATTCCAAAAAAGCCTACGGCACGCCGACACTTATCGAAGTCGACGGCGAGCAGCAACTCATCAGCACCGCCGCGGTGGAAACCCTGGCCCACGACCCCGCGACGGGCAACGTGATTTGGGGCGTACAAAACGATGGTTACAACGGCTCCTCTCGTCCGCTGTTTTAAAACGGGTTGGTTTACATTTGTGC
>JBGTMM010000487.1:0-5622 GCA_041743635.1 Bythopirellula sp. | reverse complement strand
GACCCCGAGGGCTGGGAACTGCAAAACATGCTCACCGTGGCCCGCGTGATGATTCAGGCGGCCCTTGAGCGCGAGGAATCCCGGGGAGTTCATTTGCGGAGCGATTTCCCCGAATCTGGCGGACCGTCGTGGCGGCGGCATCTCGCCGAGACCCGCAAGACGGGCTGATTTAAGCCTATTTTTATCGCTTCAACGAACCCTCGCCCGGTGACGGACGTAGCGCATGTCAGGGTCCGGTCTGGACAGAGGGCCCGCTGTGGGGTTAACTTTTACCTTCTTGCGGCGAGGCGAGCTCAATCGCGGACCATTGCGGTCCGTGGTCGCAAGTGTCTTTGCTCACGAGACTTATCGCTGGCGGGAGTTTACGCTCAGCCAGCCGGCTGGAAACTTGCTCCTTAGCCAGGGTGCTGGACACTCGTTCGGCATAAGAAGCTCCCCTTTGAACAACAGAATTACTAATTGCCTACCAATCGCGTGTGAAACAACCACGAATCGTGAGAACTTGATGACAAATACTTTGCCAAACGGTTCCCCGTCCCCAGCGGAACCGATGATTGAGGCGATTGGCCTGTCGAAATTTTATGGCAGCTTTGCCGCGTCGCGGGATGTGACGTTCTCCATCAACAAGGGCGAAGTCGCGGCGTTTCTGGGCCCCAACGGTGCCGGCAAAAGCACGACGATGAAGTTGCTCACCGGGTACTTGGCACCATCGGAAGGGGTGGCCAAGGTGGCTGGTTTCAACATGGCGACCGACCGGCTGCAGGGTGCGCAGCTCTTGGGTTACCTCCCCGAGAATGGTCCGCTTTATCCCGACATGACGCCGCGCAGCTTGCTGACTTTTTTTGGCGAGATTCGTGGGCTCAGCGCCAACGTGCTCGCACAGCGGATCGCCTCGGTGGTCAAGACTTGCAATCTCGAAGCCGTGATCGGCAAGCCCATCGGCAAGCTCTCCAAGGGTTATCGCCAACGCGTCGGCATGGCGCAAGCGCTGCTGCATGATCCGGAAGTCTTGATTCTCGACGAACCGACCGCGGGCCTCGATCCCAACCAGATCCGCGAGGTCCGCAAACTCCTCCGCGAGCTTGGCAAAACGAAAACGATTTTGCTCTCCACGCACATTTTGCAAGAAGTGGAAGCGATGTGCAATCGAGTGGTGTTTATCCACGAAGGTCGGCTCGTGTTCGATGGCACGCCGCAAGAACTGGCCCGCGAAGACCACAATCTCGACGAAAAATTCCGCGTTCTTACGACGGCTTAACACCTCTTTAACATAGATTTTTTGAGTCTGATCGCACAGGAAAATTGACCGCCATGCAATGGAACGTTCTTAAATCGATCTTCAAACGCGATTTTGTGAGCTATTTCTCGAATCCCACGGGTTACGTGTTCATCTGCGTGTTCGTGGTGCTCAGCTCGCTCGCCACGTTCTGGCCGCCGGAGTTTTTCTCGGGTAACCTCGCTAATCTCGATCAGCTTAGCCGCTGGCTGCCGTTCATCATGTTGGTGTTCATTCCCGCGATCACGATGAGCATCTGGGCGGAGGAACGGCGGCAAGGGACTGACGAACTGCTGCTCACCTCGCCGGCGAGTGATTTCGACGTCGTGCTCGGCAAGTATCTCGCGGGGGTGGCGATTTTCACCGTGTCGCTGCTGTTTTCGGCGTTCTCGATTTTCCTGGTGTTTAAGTGGGGCCTGGGCGATCCCGACGGCGGCTTGTTTATTAGCACTTATATCGGCTATTGGTTTATCGGCCTGGCGATGATTGCCATCGGCATGGTGGCGTCGTTTTTGACGCAGAATCTCACGGTGGGTTTCATTCTAGGAACGCTGTTTAACATGCCGCTCGCAATGTTTGGCGTCGCCGATTGGTTTATCAAGGACCCAATCATCGCCCAAACGGTGCGGCAATGGAGCGCCCTGGAACGCTTTCGCGATTTCGAGCGGGGCGTGGTGAGCCTGGGGGGCGCGACCTATTTTATCATGCTCGCGGCGGTGATGATTTACATCTGCATGGTGCTGATCGGCCGGCGGCATTGGAGTTCCCAGGAAGAAGGCAACTCGCAAGTCGGCCATTATTTCATTCGCGCGCTCGCGCTGCTGGCCGTGGCGGTTGGACTCACGCAACTGGCCAACAATCGCAACTGGCTCCGCGCGGATATCAGCAGCGCCGAGCTGAGCTCGCTGTCGGACGACACGCTGGCACTCTTGGCAAAATTGCGCGACGATCCCGATGCCAAGACGATCACCATCGATGCCTATGTCAGCCCGCAGGTGCCCACCGAATACGCACCGGTCAAATTGAATTTGCTCTCAACGCTCGCCGAGTTGCAAGCCTTGAGCGGCAACAAGGTGCGTGTCACGCAGCACGAGGTTGAAAACTTCGGGCCCGAGGCGGACATCGCCGAGCAGACCTACGGCATCACGGCCCGCGAAGTCGTGGTCACCAGTGGCCGAGAACGCAGCCAGGAATCGGTGTTCCTCGCCGCGGCGATCACCTCTGGTCTCGGCAAGGTGGTGATTCCTTTTTTCGACAAAGGGGTGCCCGTCGAATATGAGTTGGTCCGTTCGATCTCAACGGTCACGCAAGAAAAAATGCTCAAGGTCGGCATCATCGACACGGGTATTCCGTTCTTGAACCCTGCGGCGGATCGCGAGCGGGACTGGCCTTTGATTAGTGAACTGCGTAAGCAATACGACGTGGAAGATCGGGGCATCGATCTCACGCAGCCGCTCAAGGGGAAGTACGACGTGCTGCTGGCGATTCAACCGTCGATGCTCGGCCCTGAGCAAATGGATCATTTGGTCGATGCGGTGCGCGAAGGCACGCCTATCGCGATTCTGGAAGACCCTTTTCCTTACTTTTACCCCGCGGAAGTAGCCGGCACGGCTGAGCCTCGAATGCAACCCGGCATGGGCATGATGGGGATGTTCGGTGGGGGAGGCACAATACCCAAGGGCGATATCAACCAGCTTTGGCGCACGCTGGGCGTAAAAATCGATCCCATGCAAGTGATCTGGCAAGATTATCTTCCCGAGAAAAACCTGACGCCCTATGCCGATCCGCAATGGGTCTTTATCGATGTCGGCAACGGAGCGAAAGAGCCGTTCAACACAGAGAACATCATCACGTCGGGCTTGCAGCAGTTACTCATGATTTATCCTGGTTCGATCACCAAGGCGGAAGGGTCAAAACTCAATTTCGATGAACTGCTCGTGACCGGCAGCGGCAAATCGGGAACCGTCGACACGACCGCCTTGCAGCGCCAACGACGCAACGATCAGGTTTATAGTCGGCAACAAACCAAGACGTCATACATCCTTGCCGCCCAAGTAAGCGGCATGGTGACCGACGACGACCTATTGCTCGCCGGCGTCGCCGCACCCAAAGCAGAACCCGAAGAGGATGGCAAAACCGCAAGCGATGCGGAAACAGGCGAGTCCGCTTCAGCGGGCGGCGATAAAGAAAAAGAAGACGACATCGACACCACCGAAGTCAAAGAGCGGAAAATCAATGCCGTGGTGGTCAACGACATCGACTGGGTGATTCCCGACTTCTTCTCGATCCGCCAAAGTGGCGATCTGGAGCTTTTGCCGGCCACTCAGAATGTCACCTTCATCTTGAACATCATCGACGCGCTGGCCGGCGACGACCGGTTTATTGCCATCCGCAAGCGGACACGTGACCATCGCACGCTTGCCAAGATCGACGCCGCCACGGAAAAATACCGCGAGGATGCCCGCACCCAACAAAACGAGTTTGTCGCCGAAATCCAGGCTGAAATCGAGCAAGCTCAAAAACGGTTCGAGGAAAAGGTCGCGGCCGTGGATAAGATCCCGGGATTAAGCCGCACGGCTCGGGAGCAAGAAAAGGAGTTGGTGCGGATTCGCGAGCAAGAACGCTTGAAAACGCAAATGCAGTCGATCGAATCGAGCCGCAGCCGCAAGCTCAAGCAGATCAGTTACGCGACCGACCAAGAAATTCGTGGCGTGCAAGATCGCTACAAGTTGTACGCGATCCTAGTCCCGCCGATTCCACCCTTGTTGTTGGCATTGTACGTTTTCTTCCGCCGCCGCGGCGCCGAGCAAGAAGGCATCGCCAAGACACGCTTACGTTAATATTTTGCCACAGAGGGCACAGAGTTCACAGAGATAATAAAAAGACAATCACAATTACAATTTCTCTGAGTCCTCTGTGATCTCTGTGGCTAGCCCTTCTGGATTTATTTCATTGAGATGGGATTTAGATAATGAGTGAAATGGCGAAAACTCTGGTGTTTATGGCGGCTGGGGCGGCCGCACTGCTGGCCGCGTTTGTCGTGGTGCCGACTGAAAACACATTCGACGCCGAGGAATTGGTGGGGCAGCGGCTCAATCAATTTGAAGTCGATGCGCCCAAACGGCTCAAGATCATCAAATTCGATGAAGAAACGGCAACGCCCCGCGAGTTTGAAGTCGCCGAAGAAAACGGGCTTTGGGAAATCCCCTCGAAGGAAGATTACCCAGCCGACGCCACCAAGGAAATGGCCGAGGCGGCCACCAGCGTCATCGACCGCGAAATTTTGCGCGTCGCCACAACATCGGCGGCTGAGCATGCCGAGATGGGGGTGATTGATCCCTCGTCCGCCAAATTGAAATCCCAGGCCGAGGGCGTCGGGATCCGCGTGGTTATGACCGACAATGCTAATAAATTGCTGACAGACATGATCGTCGGCAAGGCCGTGAAAGATGCCGAGGGGCAGCATTTTGTGCGTAACACCGAGCAAGACATTGTTTATGTCGTGAACATCGATCCCAAGAAGCTAAGTACGCGCTTTGAGGATTGGATTGAAGACGATCTCTTAAAAATCAATCCGTTCGACATTCGTCAGGTTGAGATCAAGGACTATTCGGCTGAGTTGATGCTGACGCTCCAAGGTTACCAGGCACGCTGGGAACCGCGGGCGGAGATGATCTTGGACTATGATAATACGGACTCCAAATGGAGGGCGGAATCGCTGAAAAAATTCGACTCGGCGAGCAAAAAATACGTCGATTTTGCCATCCCCGAGGGGGAAGATCTCAATCAACAAGCGCTCAATAAAATGCGCGACGGGCTAGACGATTTAGCGATCGTCGACGTGGTGCGTAAACCGGCCGGTTTGAGCGCCGATCTCAAGGCGGGCGAAAATTTTCTCAAGGATGACGAAGCGGCCGAGGATCTCATGGCCCGTGGTTTCGCGCCGATTGCCAATGAAGAAACCCACGAGGCCGACATTCTCTCGTCCGAGGGCGAGGTCGTGGCTTCGCTCGCGGATGGCGTTGAATATGTGCTCCGCTTTGGGAACATCCCCATGGAAAGCGACGGCGCTGATAATAAAGCGGACGACAGCGAGACAGCGGAAGCGGACAAGAAAAAATCTGATGACGGCGTCAATCGGTATATGTTCGTGATGGCTCGGTTTAACGAAGGGATGATCGAGAAGCCGGAGCTCGATGAGTTGCCGGAGATTCCCGCGGAGGAGGAGAACGAAGAGGCGGGCGAAACCGCAAGCGATGCGGAGACCGGCGAGGAGGATTCAGAGGATAGTGAATCGGAGGCGGGCGAGGTCGCCACGGCGACCGGTGAGGAAAAAGAACCCGCGG
>JBGTMM010000486.1:0-2429 GCA_041743635.1 Bythopirellula sp. | reverse complement strand
CGAGATGGACCACGCTCGATTCAATCGAGTGTTTGTGATGCTTTTCTTCTTCGTCGAAATCACAAATGCTGGTGCCGGCATCCACGCTGGGCTTGCCATTCACGGCCCCGCCGTGGATCAGCAATTGATCGACCAAAGTGGTCTTGCCGGCATTGCCGTGTCCACAAATCGCAAGGTTCCGAATATCCGCGACATTCCTGACCATGAGTGCTCCCTGTGAAAAGCTGCTGAACAAACGAACAACCCGCCGTCGCGGCGTTCGTTTGTCATAATGTTGGTGAAAAGGTGAGTTCTTCACGCTCTGCTCCCGTAGTTGTTGGTTCTTGTGAGACTCTGATCGCCGTGGCTAGGTCAATGGTGCCTTCGTACAGCGCGCGGCCGATAATTGCGGCGGCGAGTCCCGCGGCCGCGAGTTCGCTAACGTCGTGGATTGTGGTGACGCCCCCCGAGGCCACGACCGGCACAGCGACATGCTGCTGCATACGGGCCATCTCGGCGACGTTCGGGCCCTGCATCATGCCGTCGGTGGCGATGTCGGTGTACACTATGGCCGCCAAGGGGGCATCGAGAAATTGATCGGCGAGCTCCGTCGCACGGACGCTACTCGTTTCGAGCCAGCCATCGGTGGCGACAAAACCTTCGCGGGCGTCGATGCCCAGCACCAATTGCCCAGGATAGGCCGCGCACATTTCACGGAACCAAGCGGCATTCTTGAGCGCGGCGGTTCCCAGCACCAAACGGTCGAGGCCCAAGGCGAGCAAGTCGTCGATGATCGCCTGACTGCGGACCCCGCCGCCGAGTTCGCATTGCATGTCGACCGCTGAGACGATTTCGCGAATCACCGCGCGATTAGTGGGACGGCCATCGCGGGCACCGTCGAGATCGACCAGGTGCAGATGCTTGGCACCGGCTGCTTGAAAACGCAGTGCCATGGCGACGGGATCATCGGAGAAGACCGTCTCGCGTCCGTAATCGCCTTGCTGCAGACGAACGCACTTGCCACCCAGAAGATCGATCGCAGGCCAAATCTGCATGCTGATGCCACCAACTTCCGGGGTTGTGAATGATGAGCCAGCTTAGAATATCGCATAGCGACTCGCGAATTTCAAGCAGGGTGTCGTGCTGGACTGGTCGCTTAAGCGACCAGTCCGAACAGCCTCACTTAATCAAGCTCGGCAAAGTTCTGCAATACGCGCAGGCCATCGCGTTGACTTTTTTCGGGATGAAACTGCGTGGCGAAGAGATTGTCGCGCCAGATCGTGGCGCAGAAGGGCTCAGGATACGAAGCCTGACCGTCGACAACGCCCTTTTCTTCCGGCACGACATAATAAGAGTGGACGAAATAAAAATGCGCCCCGTTGGGGATGCCCGCGAAGATCGGTGCCCGCCGAGCGAAATTCACTTCGTTCCAACCCATGTGGGGAACTTTGTACTCGGCGGGAATCTGAAACTTGCGGACCTCGCCCTTAATGATGCCAAGCCCCTCGTGTTCGCCGTCCTCAAAACTGCGGTCGAACAACAACTGCAAGCCAAGACAGATTCCCAAAAACGGTTTGCCGCTTTCGATGGCTTCGCAAATCGGGCCCACCAACTCACGTCGGTGCAACTCGGCAATCGCATCGGCAAAGGCACCGACACCGGGGAGCACGAGCTTGGTAGCTTTGGCCAGAATCGCCGGATCGCTGGTGATCGCCGCCGCGTGGCCGACGCGTTCAAAGCCTTTTTGCACGCTGCGCAGGTTGCCCATCTGGTAGTCGATAATCGCGATCATGCTGAACCATCTAGGGAGTAAGTGCCGCTGGCGGCTTAGCGCGCGCTAAGCCGCAAGCGGCTGTCGGGAGTGACACATGCGCGTGGCATGGTGTTCACATTCTAATTGAGATGCCGTCACAATTCTAAGGGCGGCTGGCGATTCGCTCGGGATAGACCACAAACTCGATCCGGCGATTGCGGGCCTTGCCGGCGTCGGTCGCGTTGGAAACGACGGCGTGGTTGCCGCCATGGCCGATGACAAAGAGCTGCACGGCCGGCATGGCCCCTTTTTCGATCACGCCGTTGTAGACGGCCAAGGCCTGAGCGGCGGAAAGATGGTGGTTGCTGGGAAATTGTTGCGAATGCGTGGCCGAATCGTCGGTGTGTCCTTCGATGCCGATGATGTGCTCGGGAAAATTCTGCCGCAAGTCGGTGGCAATGCTCGCGATCAACTGTTTGGCGTCATCCTTGAGATAAGGGCTGCCGGGCATGAAGAGTTGATCGGCGGGAATCTCCACGCGGACTTGATCGCCGTCTTGCCGCACTTGCACTCCGGGCAGGTCGGCCACTTTAAGATTCTTGGTCATGCTATTGTTCGCGCGAATTTCGCCGGATTCGCGCTGCGTGGCCGAGGCCATCAGCGCCGACGTTTTGTTGCGAAGTTGCGAATTATCGTC